>JAGRNP010000016.1 GCA_020440705.1 bacterium
CTTCGTGTGGGACGACGACGAGACGCCCACCCAGCTCGACGTGTCCGCGGCGGTGCCGTGGCGCAGCGGCACGCCGCGGGTCACGGTGAAGATCTACTCGGTGAACGGCCAGGAGCTGGTGACCCTCTTCTCCGGCGACATGGGCGTGGGGGAAAATGTCGTCTCGTGGTCGGGCACCGACAGTTATGGGAGATCTGTATCTTCTGGCACGTATTTCTGTAAGCTCCAGATGGACGATTGGAGCGTCACCAGGCGCCTGGTCTACATCCGGTGATCTTGGTCCGATTCGGTAACTGAAACAGATTTCCGGGCTTGCCCACGTTTTTTCCTAAACACCTGAATACGGGGTCTAATCCTAGGTTTTAAAGCGATTTATGGTCATGTCCCATCCCACCGAAAGCTATTTTTGCCGAGGTTCCGATGGCTAATCACACTATCGGACCAAAATAATGTGATAGTTTTGTTTTTTTTGATAGACAAGTCCTCGGGGCCCATCGTATTATACATCACGTCAGCGGTAAAAATTTGTAGTAACGTACACCTTTGCGCTGCCCAAGAGTGATTTTTTGCTTGGGGGTATGATTGTGGAAGAAAGACTTGAGGCGTTGCAGGAGCCTTGGACCTCCTTCGTGATTGAGTTTCCGACTTATCCGAAGCAGATGGTCCACGGGCGGGAGGAGAGTCAGCGGATTCTCTTTCTCTGCCCGCAGGCCGAGGCCAACCCGACGGAGTTGTGCCTGGCCCTGTTCGGCTCCCAGATCCTGATGCACAGGTTGCAGCAGGGTGAATCGACGGAAGCCCTGGCTTCCGCCGGGTTCATCTTCGTGTACGCGGCCGAGACGCCCAATGCATTGCGGAACGTCCTGGCCCGTTACAAGCAGATGACCAACGCCCCGGTTCTGGTGTCCCAGAAGTCCAACGTGGTCAAGACGGCCCATTTCGTGACGGAATTCCTGAACCGGGTGACGGCTCCCGCCTTCAGCCAAGGGCGGACCCTGGCCGACAACCCCGGTGCGGGCATGTCCGTGGGCGCGATGGACCCGGCCATGATGCCCCTTTCGGGCGACGAGGACCTGTGGACCGACGCGCTGCCCGAGATCGTCCTCGTGGACGAGGAAGGCAACACGGTGCACGCGTCGCACAACCTGCAGGATTATCGGGCCGAGTACGCCTGCCGCTATGTGCTGGCGCATTTCTCGGAGAACATCAATCGCGACAAGATGGCCGAGACGGTCAACCTGTCGCCCGGCTACTTCTCGAACCTGTTCCGGTCCGAAGTGGGCATGAGCTTCTCGGACTACCTGATCCAGGTGCGGGTCGAGAACGCCAAGAGCCTGCTCCGGCGGTTCGACCTCTCGGTCGATGCGATCAGCCGCAAGTGCGGGTTCAACAGCCTGGCCCACTTCTCGCGGACCTTCAAGGACCGCTGCGGCCTTTCGCCGCTGAAGTACCGCAAGAGCCCCCACGCCACGGCGTGATCCGGGGCCGCGCGGCGGCCGGTCTGTCAGGCCAGATCAAGAAAAAGGCCCTTCCCGTCGAGTCGGGGAAGGGCCTTTTCTTTTGCCGACGTGGCTGCGTCGGCCATTGCCGGGCTAATGCCCGAAGTGGATGGCGAAGACCGTCAGGTCGGCCAGGTTGAGGATACCGTCGCCGTTGAAGTCGGCGCAGCGGTTGTAGACGCCGGTGGAGTAGAGCCCGGCGAACGCCGCCAGATCGGACAGATCGACCCGGCAGTCGGCGTTCAGGTCGGGCGACACGATCAGCGGCACCACCGCGAGCTGGAATCCGGCCACGTCCACGAAGCTCGCGCTGCCGGCGCAGCACGCCCCCATGGGCGCACTGAACTGCACGATGCCGGTCGGGCCGGACACCGCCGAGAACACCGAGACGCCGTTGCACGCGACGGGACAACTGCCCCCGAAGACCATGGTCAGCGCCTCGTTGGGACACGGCACCGCAGCGGGGTCCCGCAGGACGGCGCTGTAGGTGATGTCGCCGCTGGGGCAGACGGTCATGATCTGGGGGAACGTGCTCGTGGCGGGGCTGGCGCACTGCGCCCGGGCGATGTCGGCCAGGAGAAGCGGCACACCGAGGGCCGCGAGGGCGAACAGGAAGAGGGAGAATCGTTTCCTGGTCATGATGATTCCTTTCGAGCGAGGTCAGAGTGATCCGGGGGACGGAAGGTCCGGCCCCCCAGCCGGACTGTTGCTTCACCCTGCTGTCATGACGATATTGGACGCCGCCGGGACCGTCAATACAGGATGGCCGGACCCCGAATTCGCGACTGCCGACCGCCGCCCCCGAAAGGCCCCCGCCCTTGGCCCTGCTTTCGCTCCAGGACGCCCACTTCGACTACGGGCGCGAGAAGATCCTGCGCGGGGCCAACCTCGCCCTGCAGCCGGGGGTGAAGTGCGCCCTGGTCGGGGCCAACGGCGCGGGCAAGACCACGCTGCTGGCCCTGATGACGGGTGAACTCGCGCTGCACGGCGGCGTGCGCCAGTTGCGGGGCAAGGTCGAGGTGCGGCACCTGCGGCAGGAGTCGGAGCTGGGCGCGGTGCCGGGCGGCGGCGCGGATGCCGGCACCGGCCTGCGTGCCGTCGTGGCCGCCCACGCCTTCACCCGCGAACGGGAACTCGAGCACCGGCTCGAGGTGCTGAACGGCGAGATCGCCGCGGCCGCTGCCGCCGACCAGGCTGCGCTCGTGGTCGAACAGGGGCGCCTGCAGGAGGAGTTCGAGCGCCTCGACGGCTACACCATGACCGCGCGGCTCGAGTCGGCCCTGCGCGGCGTGGGCCTGCGGCCCGCCACCTGGGACACGCCCGTCGACCGGCTCAGCGGCGGCGAACGGCGGCGTGCCGCCCTGGCCCAGGTGCTGCTCAGCCGCGCCGACCTGCTGCTCCTCGACGAGCCCACCAACCACCTCGACCTCGACTCGTGCGAGTGGCTCGAAGGCTTCCTGGCGACGTACCCGGGGGCGGCCGTCATCGTCTCCCACGACCGGCACTTCCTCGACCGCGTCACCACCCGCACCCTGCATCTGGACCGCGGCCGCGTGGTGAGCTACTCGGGCAACTACACCTTCTTCGACGCCCAGAGCACCCTGCGTTTCGAGCAGGACCTCGCCGCCTGGGAACGCCAGCAGGCGAAGATCCGCCAGACCGAGGAGTACATCCGGCGCAACATCGAGGGCCAGAAGACGAAGCAGGCCCAGTCGCGGCGCAAGCAGCTCGAGAAGGAGGAGCTGCTCGAACGGCCCTCGACCGAGCCGGGCCAGTTCCGCTTCCGCCTCGAGCCGGTGCGTCCGAGCGGCGGCACGGTGCTGGAAACGGCGGGCCTCGGCAAGCGGTACGGCGAGCGCACGCTGCTGCACGACCTCGACCTGCACGTGTCGCGCGGCGACCGGGTGGGCATCATCGGGCCCAACGGCTGCGGCAAGTCGACCCTGCTGAAGATGATGGCCGGGCGCGTGGTGCCCGACGCCGGCACCGTCGTGACCGGACACAACGTCGACCTGGGCTACTACGACCAGGACCTGAGCGGCGTCTCGGACCACAACACGGTCCTGGCCGAGATGATGGCCGTCGACCCGCGGGCGACCATCGGCGAGCACCGCTCGTTCCTCGGCGCCTTCGGCTTCGGCGAGGACCTCTTCGACCGGCAGGTGAGTGCCCTGAGCGGGGGCGAGCGCGGCCGGTTGTCCCTGCTGCGGCTCATCAAGGAGGGGCACAACACCCTGCTCCTGGACGAGCCCACCAACCACCTGGACATCCGCAGCCGCGAGTCCCTCGAGGCGGCCCTGCGGGAATTCGACGGCACCATGGTCGTCGTCTCCCACGACCGGCGCTTCCTCGACAAGATCGTCGACCGGCTGGTGGTGTTCCCGTCGCCGGAGGAGGCGACCGACGGCACCGTGCGGGTCTTCGACGGCAACTGGGCCGACTGGGTGTGGAAGCGGGGCCAGGAGCGGCAGGACGCCGCACCGGCGGCCGCGAGACCGGCGGCGAAGGCGGGGGCGACCCCGTCAGCCCCGGCCGCGGGCGAACGCGGCGGGGCCCTGAGCAAGAACGAGCGGCAGCGGCGCCAGCAGTGGATCGCCGCCGCCGAAGAAGCTATCGTGGCGCTCGAGACCGAGCAGGAAACGGTGCTGGCCGCCATGGGCCGCCCCGACCTGGACAACGAGCGCCGGGTCGAGCTGGGCCGCCGCTGCACCGAGATCGAGCAGGAGATCGCCGGCCACCTGGCCGACTGGGAAACGTGGAGCCTCGAACTCGAGGCCGGCCGGGAGGTCGACGGCACGTGAGCACCCGCCAGAAGGAAGTCGCCGGCTTCGTCACCGAGCGGCCGCGCGAGCGCGCGGTCATCGTCGGCGTGCACCTGCCCGACGCCTGGGCCGGCGGCCTGGGCGGCGAGGCCGACCTGCCCGAGCTGGCCCAGCTGGTCGACACGGCGGGAGCCGACGTGGTGGGGGAGGTCGAGCAGCGGCGGCACCGTCCGGCGCCGGCCACCTTCCTGGGCAAGGGCAAGCTCGAGGAACTGAAGGAGCTCGTGGGCGAGACCGAGGCCACCCTCGTCGTCTTCGACAACGACCTCTCGCCCGCCCAGGGCCGCAACCTCGAGAAGCTCCTCGACGTGAACGTGCTCGACCGCACCGAGCTCATCCTGGACATCTTCGCCAACCACGCCGACTCGCGGCAGGCCCGGCTGCAGGTGGAGCTGGCCCAGCTGCAGTACCTGCTGCCCCGCCTGACCCGGCTGTGGTCGCACCTCGAGCGGCAGGCCGGCGGCATCGGCACCCGCGGACCCGGCGAGACCCAGCTCGAGACCGACCGGCGGCTGCTGAACCGGCGCATCGCGGCGCTGCAGCGGTCGCTGAAGGAGGTCGAGACCACGCGGCAGACCCAGGTGCGGTCGCGCGACAACGTCTTCAAGGCGGCGCTGGTGGGCTACACCAACGCGGGCAAGTCGACCCTCATGAACGCCATCACCGACGCCGACGTGTACGTGAAGGACCAGCTCTTCGCGACCCTCGACGCCACGACGCGCCGCGTCGAGACCGACGAGCGGCGGCGCTTCCTGCTGACCGACACCGTCGGCTTCATCCGCCGCCTGCCGCACCACCTGGTCGAGAGCTTCAAGGCCACCCTGCAGGAGGTGCGCGACGCCGACCTCATGGTGCACGTGGTCGACGCGGGCCACGAGGACCCGGAGCACCAGATCGCCTCGGTGAACGCGGTGCTGCGCGACATCGTGCCGGCCGAGAAGGCCACGCTGATGGTCTTCAACAAGATGGACCTCGTCGACCGCGAGCTCGTGGCCAACCGGTTCGGGCGCGCCTATCCGGGCGCCGTGTTCGTGTCGGCCCGCGACGCCGACGGCCCGGCCGCGGTGCGCGACGCCATCCTGGCCCGCGTGCTCGGCGGCGAGATGATCCGCACGGTGCGCGTGCCCCTGCGCAACCTGGGCTGCCTCGGCCGCTTCCACCGCACCGGCTCGGTGCTGGAGCAGGAGTTCGAGGGGACGGCGTGCCGGGTGACGCTGCGCCTCTCGGAGGAGGAGTTCAACCGGCTGGTCTCCCGCGAGGGGGCCGAGCCGGTCGACGACGGCGCGCCGGGCGCCCCGGCCTGACCGCCGCGGGCCCTGCGGGCCCGGCGCTTGCACGAGCTTCCTTTAGCGACCATCCGCCCCGAATTTCCATGCATTCCGCCAGCCCCGTCCGGGCCGGTCGTTGCGCTTTGCCCAGCCCCGTGGCCCCGATTCCCCGTAACCCCCCGTAGTCCCTCGTTTTCGCCCCCGCAGGGGCGGCATGGACCTTGCTGGAAAAAACCTGAAGAAATGTGCCCGGCGGCCGATAACAGGCAGAGAAACGCCGTTTTCAGGACCAGAAACAAGGGATCGGGGGACCGGAACCATGTTGTTGCCCACGCTGGCACCCGGCGGCCGCGCCCGGCAGAAAATGCCGTCGCGCCGCGGTTTCACCATGGCCGAGATGATGGTCATCATCGTCATCGTCGGCATCATGGCGACCGTCGCCGCCCCGCCGCTTTTCCGCTACGTGCAGTCGAACCGGCTGCAGACCGGCGTCGACCGTCTGGCCGCCGACCTGCAGTACGCCCGGTCGCTGTCCATCGCCAACAGCCAGATCCTGCGCTTCTCCGCCGACAACGCCGGCTACCAGCTGACCAACCCCAACTCGGGAGTGGTCATCCGGCAGCGCGACTTCGAGCACGGCGTCGCGCTCGACCTGGACGTGACCGCGGACTTCTACCCGTGGGGGATGGCCGACGCGCGCGTCTTCAACATCACGAACGGATCCGGCACCCGGCAGGTGAACCTGCTGCCCACCGGCATCGTGGAGGTGCACTGAGACATGCTGCGCAAGCTGAACCGCCAATGGCGCCGCTGCCTGGCCCGGGGCCGCGTCCCGGGTCGCGAGGGCTTCACCCTCGTCGAGATCCTGATGGTGCTGCTCATCCTCTCGGTGGGGATCATTCCCGTCGCGATGATCCAGCACCGGGCCCGTCGCGAGGTGACCGAATCGGACAAGTACACCGAGGGGATCATCGTCGCCCAGACCCAGCTCGAGCGCATCAAGGGGATGGGTTTCGGCGCCGCCGCCCCGGACAGCGGCGACGTCGGCAACGTGCGCTGGGTCGCCCAGATCAACAACGTCGCCTTCGGGCTGGACCGCGTCGTCGTGACGGCGACCTGGCAGAACGAAGGGGCCCAGGAATCGCTGACCGTGACCGACCTCATGTCGATGCGCTAGAGGAGCGAGGAGAGAGATGATGAACACCTTGCGCAGGATCCTGGCCGGCCCGGACCGCCGCGGCCTGACCCTGATCGAGCTGATGGTCTCGCTGTCGATGTTCGGCATCGTCGTGGGCGTCGTGTTCGGCTTCATGGTCAACGCCCGGGACAGCTACTCGAGCACGCGGGAGAAGGTGCAGTACCAGCAGGGCATGCGCGCGGTCATCAGCCTGATGACCCGCGAGCTGCGCTCGACGGGATGCGACCCGACCAGCGCCGGCTTCGAGGCCTTCGGCATCGCCACCACGACGGCCCTGCAGTGCCGCGCCGACCTGAACGGCGACGGCGACGTGACCGACGTGGGCCCCGACGAGACGGTGACCTACGCCTACAACGCCGGCACGGGCGAGCTCGTGCGGGCCGACGGCTTCGCCGCGATGACGATCCTGCGGGGCCTGAACGACGTGCGCTTCACCTACTACGACCAGGCCGGCGCCGTGCTCGCGGCGGTGCCCCTGAGCGCCCTCGACCGCGCCGCCGTGCGCTTCGTGGAAGTGACCCTCGACGGCCTGAGCGACCGGGGGGAACCGGTCAACTACACCGCGCGCATCGCCCTGCGCAACAGCTAGGCGACCCGCGGAACGGACAATGCGAACCCCAAGCGGCCCGCCGGCGGCGGGCCAGGGAGCAACGGAAATGGAACAGACCCGACTGGACCGCGAAGGCTTCGCCATGGTCACGACCCTGCTGATCGTCCTCGTGCTGGGCATCCTGGCCGTGGGCGTGGTGTGGATCGCCACCTCGGAGAAGAAGACGTCGTTCGCCGAGGGCGTGCACGTGGCGGCGGTCTTCGCGGCCGACGCCGGCGGCGAGGCCGGCATCAACTTCATCCGGGTCTCGGACTCGCCCCCGTCGATCACGGACTTCGGCACCATGGCGGTGCGCAACCAGGGCGAGACGGTTCTGGAGGGATCGCAGAGCTACTCCTACAACGCGACGTTCCTCCAGCGGCGGATGAAGCCGGGCTGGGGGCTGGAGTACCTGGACTACGACTACCGGATCGGGTCCCTCGGCGAATCGGGACAATCCGGCAGCAGCGGCGTCGACGTGGTCGTCAGCCGGCTCTACAAGGAAGGCTACTGAGCAGGATGGAACTTTCACGGGGGAAACGACGAGGCAGGAGGGACCCCGGGGTCCCAACGGCGGCAGGAGTCGATAACATGAAGAACGGTAATTTCAATTCGAAACGGGCCTCCGGCCGGTCGCTGCTCGTCGGCGCCGCGCTGCTGGCCCTCGTGGTCCCGCTCGCGGGATTCGCCCAGGACGCGTGCGAGATCCCCTTGTTCGTGAAGCAGAACCTGGTCGGCGCGAACGTCATGATCATGGCCGACAACTCCGGCTCCATGAACGAGGCGACGTATCACCTCGACTACGATTCGCACACCACGTACTCGGGGAACTTCAACACGACGTCGACCTACTTCGTCTCGAAGAACAGGGTTCTCGAGCCGAACGACTTCAACTGGTCGTTCCCGTCGTCGCCCTCGGCTTCCCTGGTCTGCTCCGACAACGGCGAGGACGGCCGCTACAGCGGCAACTACCTCAACTGGATCTACTTCCACGCCACGCCCGAACAGCGGGCCGCCATCCCGCAGGTGACGCGGATCCAGGTGCTGAAGGAGGTCCTGTCCGAGATCATCCAGCGCTCGGCGCGGCTCGACTTCGGCCTCACGGTCTTCAACAACAACAACGGCGGCAACATCATCGGCAAGTGCGGGGTCAACCACACCTCGCTGCTGGCCCAGATCGCCGGCATCACGGCGAACACCTGGACGCCCCTGGGCGAGGCCGCCGAGACGGTGCTGGACTACTTCGCCTACGACGGCCCGGACGCGGCCATCCAGGTGCCGTGCCAGTACAACTTCCAGATCATCGTGACCGACGGCGAGCCCACCATGGACCTCGACGTCAGCGGCTACCTGCAGGACGCCGACGGCGACGGCCGGGACCCGGGCAACTGCGAGAGCATCGGCTCGGACCTGTCGAACAACTACGACTGCAGCGACCACCTCGACGACGTCGTCTGGTGGATGCAGCACCGGGACCTGCGTCCGGACATGGACGGGGACCAGAACGTCGTGACCTACGTCGTGGGCTTCCACGAGAACATCCAGCTCCTGCAGGACACGGCCGACAACGGTGACGGCCTGTTCTTCTACGCGGAGAACGCCGTGCAGCTCGCGCGCAGCATCGAGTACGCGGTGCAGGACATCCTGCGGCGCATCTCGGCCGGTTCGGCCGTGGCCGTGGTCTCGACCGAGCGCGGCACCGACGACCGTCTGTATCGCGGCAAGTTCATGCCCATCGACTGGGACGGCTATCTCGAGAGCTACGCCCTGCCCTACAGCGACGGCGACGCCGCCGTCTGGGAAGCCGGGCAGATCCTGGCCGACCGCAACACCCCGCGCCGGATCTTCACCGGCCTGGGCGACACCGAGTACCCGTTCGACGCCGGCAGCGCCGACAACCTGAAGGCCGCCATGAACATCGCCACGGTCGAGATGGCCGAGATGGTGATCGACTGGGGCCGCGGCGAGAACGTCGCGGGCCTGCGCGACCGGCGCGGCTGGGTCCTGGGCGACATCGTGCATTCGACCCCGGTGGTCGTCGGCGCGCCCAGCGACTTCGTCGTCTCCGAGAGCTACCAGGAATTCCAGGCCGCCCACGCGGGCCGGGACAAGATCGTGTACGTGGGATCGAACGGCGGCATGCTGCACGCCTTCGACGCCGTCAGCGGCGACGAGCGCTGGGCGTTCGTGCCCGAGTTCGCCCTGCCCGCCTTCGAGGTCATGGCCGACTCGTCCTATTGCCACAAGTACTCCTGCGACCAGACCGTCTCGGTGAAGGACTTGCTGATCAACGGCGCCTGGCGCACCGTCCTGATCGGCGGCGGGCGCGAGGGCGGTTCGAGCCTGTTCGCCCTCGACGTGACCGCGCCCGACTCGCCGAGCCTCATGTGGCAGGTGAACCTGCCCAACGACAAGACCTTCCACTCCGAGGTCGAGATGGTGGTCATCGGCGGCTCGCCGGTGGCGCTGGTCGGCAGCGGCCTGGACGTGGATACGGGCGAGGCCCTGCTCTACGCGTACGACGTGCGCGACGGCGCCTTCCTCGGCGAGCGCGTCCTGAGCACCACCACGAAGTCGCGCAACAAGGCCACGCGCCCGGCGCCGGTCGACCTGAACCTCGACGGCAACGTCGACGTGATCTACATCGCCGACCACCTCGGCAGCCTGTGGCGCTTCGACACCGCGAACAGTCCGGACCCGTCCGGGTGGCACAAGACCGAGCTCTACGCCGGCGACGACCAGATCACGGCCGACCCGGTGGTCGCCTTCGGCCCCAACGGCAACGTCTTCGTCTACTTCGGGACCGGCGCCTACATGGAGGACACCGACATGGTGACCGTCGAGCAGCAGTACTTCGTCTGCGTGTTCGACGACAACTCGGGCCAGACCTACGACAAGGGGGATCTCCGCAACCAGACCAGCACGATCAGCGACGTGACGTCGGACAACGGCTGGTACGTGGCGCTGTGGAACCAGGAAGGCGAGCGGGTGACCGAGCAGGCGGTGGTGGTGGCCGAGAACGTGATCTTCACGTCGTTCGCGCCGACCCTCGACGCGTGCGTGGCCGGCGGTTCGTCGTACCTGTACCAGATGCGCTACGACGACGGCGGCGTGCCCGACTACGAGGACATGGAGGATCCGGAGGACCGCTCGGTGGATCTCGGCGAGGGCATCGCCTCGTACCCGGTGGTCGACCTGACGGAAGGCACCGTCGTGGTGCAGTCCAGCGACGCGAGCATCAAGGTCCAGCCGATCGCCTCGCTCTACCAGCGCCTGCAGGTGCGTTCGTGGCAGGAGAGCTACGACCACGTCGCCCCGGTGACGCCCGCCGACGGGCAGGTGCAGTGATGTCCTGGAACGTGACGAAGAACATGAGAATCCCTACAGGAGGACGAACCATGAAGCGATTCGTCGGCGCCGGATTGGCGCTGGTCCTGGCCATCGGCGTGCTGGGTGCCCCCCACGCCGAGGCCGGGTTGTTCAGCAAGAAGAAGCCCAAGCGGACCGAGAAGCCCGAATGGATGAAGGAGCCCCGGCGTTTCGAAGACACGCCCCGGATGAGCTTCGTCTCCGGCGTCCTGCAGCAGGACGGCTGGACCGGGTGGAAGGTCGGCGAACTGACGCTGCAGTTCGCCGAGAACTGCCGGTTCAACGAAGGCGCCAACCAGATCCGCGAGCTCGATCCGGGCAAGGAGGTCCTGGTCATGGGGCCGCGGATCGGTTCGACGATCGTCGCCTGGTCGGTCCGGGTCAAGACGCCCGAGTACCTGGTCGCCAGGAACACGAATCCGGAGGTCCGGCTCAAGCCGAGCGACGCCAATCCGGATTGCGGCGAGATCATCAGCTCGCCCCGCTAGAGCAGCCCATATCGCATGGACCGGCCCGCCCCGGGGGGCGGCGGGCCGGTATCCTCAAAATCAAGGATGACACGATGGTCAAGAGGGGATGCCGCCGTGCTTTGCACCCGGCAAAAAGGGGACTTTTCCTATCGTTTTAGTGGTTGGAGCGCTGTTCGCCCTGACGGCAACGACCGCCTCGGCCGGGCAGTGCGAGATTCCGCTGTTCATCAAGCAGGGGATGGCCAGCGCGAACGTGATGATCCTGGCCGACAATTCGCTGTCGATGGACGAGATCATGTACGACGACCGCTACGATCCGGACGTGGTCTATGCCGGCAATTTCAGCACCGATGCGACCTACTACGTCCGCAGCAGCGGGCGTTACACGCCCTCGAGCTTCAACCGCCGCTGGCCGACGACGCCGTCGGCGAACCTCGTCGCCAGCAACTACGTCGGCAACTACATGAACTTCATCTTCTTCGCCCTCGACGACGTGCAGCGCCTGACGATCCCGACCTCGACCCGCATCGAGGTCCTGCGCGAGGTGCTGACCGACCTGGTCGACCGTTCCGAGCAGCTGAAGTTCGGCATGACCGAGTTCGACGGCGACCAGGGCGGCAAGATCATCGCCGAGTGCGGCGCGGATCATGCCTATGTGCGCAGCGAGATCGCCAACATCACGAGCCGTTCCTACACGCCCCTGGGCGAGGCCATGGAGACGATCCTCGACTACTTCGCCGACAGCGGGTCGAACGCGCCGATCCAGGACACCTGCCAGTACAACTTCGTGATCGTCGTGACCGACGGCCTGCCCACCCGGGACATCGACGTCAGCTCCTATCTCGTCGACGCCGACGGGGACGGCAACGATCCCGGCAGCTGCAGCAGCCTCGGCGCGCCCTACGGCAACAGCTTCGACTGCAGCGACCACTTCGACGATGTGGCCTACTACATGGCCCACAACGACCTGCGGCCGGACATGGACGGCATGCAGAACGTGTCGACCTACGTGGTCGGCTTCAACGTCAACGCGCCGATCCTGCACGACGCCGCGGTCAACGGCCAGGGCCTGTACTTCCACGCCAACAGCGCCGCGGCCCTGCTCGGCAGCATCGAGTACGCCATCCAGGACGTCCTGCGCCGCATCTCGGCCGGTTCGGCCGTGGCCGTCGTCTCGACCGAGCGCGGCACCGACGACCGCCTGTACCGCGGCAAGTTCATGCCGCTGGACTGGCACGGCTTCCTCGAGAGCTACGCCCTGCCGTACGTCGACGGCGATCGTCCCGTCTGGGAGGCCGGCGACCTGCTGACGAACCGGCGGACGCCGCGCGAGATCTTCACCGCGCTCGGCGACCGGCACTACGACTTCGACACCGGCTCGGCGCCCGACCTCAAGGCGGCCATGAACGTGTTCACGGACGACGAGGCCGGGCGCATCATCGAGTGGGCCCGCGGCAACGACGTCGCCGGCAAGCGGGACCGCCAGGGCTGGCTGCTCGGCGACATCATCCACTCGACGCCGGTGGTCGTCGGCCCGCCCAGCGGTTTCCAGCCGACCGAGGCCTACCAGAACTTCCGCACCGCCAACGAGAACCGGCGCAAGCTGGTCTACGTGGGCGCCAACGACGGCATGCTGCACGCCTTCGACGCCGAGAGCGGCGACGAGGCGTGGGCGTTCGTGCCGGAGTTCGCCCTGCCGACCTTCGAGGTCATGGCCGACTCGGGCTACTGCCACCGCTACTCCTGCGACCAGACGGTTTCGGTGCAGGACATCAAGGTCAACGGCACCTGGCGGACGATCCTCGCCTCCGGCGGCCGCGAGGGCAGCGCCGCCATCTACGCCATGGACATCACGGCGCCCGACGCGCCGGAGGTGAAGTGGCAGGTCAACCTGCCTAACGGCATGACCTTCCACTCGGAGATCGAGATGGTCTCCATCGGCGGCACGGCCGTGGCCCTGGTGGGCAGCGGCCTGGACGAGACGGCCGGCGAGTCCTGGCTCTACGCCTACGAGGTGTCCGACGGGACCCTGCTCGGGAGCGTGCTGCTGAGCCGTGATCCCGGCGGGCGGAATCGGACCGGACGCCCCGCCGTCGTCGACCTGAACCTCGACGGCGAGACGGACCTGATCTACGTCGCCGACATGCTCGGCAACGTGTACCGCTTCGACACCGGCGGTTCGGCCTACCCGGCGGACTGGCGGGCCAGCGACCTGTACCGGGGCACCCAGGAGATCACGGCCGACCCGACCGTGGCCTTCGGCGAGAACGGCGCGGTGTACGTGTACTTCGGCACCGGCGCCTACGTCTCGGACCCGGACATGCTGAACACGGATCAGCAGAGCTTCGTCTGCGTCTTCGACCGCCATTCGGGCGAGACCCTGACGCGGGGCGACCTGACGAACCAGACGAACAGCATCCAGGACATCGGCAACGACCGCGGCTGGTACGTGAACCTGTGGAACGGGACCGGCGAGCGGGTCACCGAGCAGGCGGTGGTCGTGGCCGAGACGGTGATCTTCACCTCGTTCGCGCCGAGCAGCGAGACCTGCGCCGCCGGCGGCGAATCGTGGCTCTACCAGATGCGGTACGACAGCGGCGGCATTCCCGACAACGAGGACATGGAGAATCCCGACGACCGGTCGGTCAGCGTCGGCGAGGGCATCGCCTCGTACCCGGTGGTGGACCTGACCGGCGGCGAGGTCGTCGTCCAGTCGAGCGATGCGAGCATTTCCGTGGTGCCCATCGCCTCGGGCTACCAGCGGATGGCCGTCCGCTCGTGGCAGGAGCGCTTCGACGTCGTGGTGCCCCCGCCGGCCGACGGCACCCAGACCCCCTAGCGGGCTGTTGAAAAACTCATTCGGGTACCCGGTGCGCCTGGCCGGGCCGAGATCAAGGCGCGATTCCGCCGCCGTAGCCGTAGCTACGGCAAGGGATCGCAACGCGGAGATCGGCTTGGCCAGGCGTACCGCGTGCCGGGAGGAGTTTTCAACAGCCTGCTAGGGCGGACCGGCGTCGCCGGAGCCGGTCGCCAGCAGGCGCGCCAGCTCCTCGACCCGGTCGCGCTCGTCGGCGGACAACCCCCGCAGCCCGCGCGCCCGATCCAGGGCGTCGCGGGCTGCGTCGTTCCGTCCCTGGCGGTACTCCAGCAGGGCCAGGTTGAACCACCCGTTCACGTACAGCGGATAGTCGCGCACGAGCCCGGTGAGCAGCTCGCGGGCGCGGTCGGGCTCGCCCGTCTCGGCGCACAGGGAGGCCAGGTTCGAACGGATGCGCTGGTTGCCCGGGGCGAGCGCGTACGCCCGCTCCATGGCGCGTCTGGCCTCGTCGAGGCGCCCTTCGCGCTGCAGCACGAGGCCGCCCCGGAACCAGGGGTAGCTCCACTCGCGGTCGAGGGCCGCGGCGCGCTCGTAGGCCGCCACCGCCTCGCGGGCCGCGCCCATTTCCTCGCGATTGCGGCCGATGCGGTAGGGGATGAGCCGGTTGGCGGGCGCGCGGCGGGCCGCCTCCTCGAGCAGCCGGATGGCCCGCTCCCGCTCGCCCAGATCCTCCAGATAGAGCGCCAGGTGGTAGGGCGTGTCGGCCAGGCCGGGCCGGACCTCCTCGGCCCGGTTGCCCGCGGCCATGGTGGCCGCCAGGTCGCCGCGCTTGCTCGCGCGCGAGGCCTCGTGCAGATGCACCTGCCACAGCACCTCGCGCTCGTCGAGGGCGCCCCAGCGGGGCCACAGGGCGAGCACCAGCAGCAGCCCCACGGGCAGCCAACGGCGCCGGGCAGCCGGCTGCGTGGCGACGGCCCACAGCCAGGCCGCCGCCGACAGGGCCAGCAGGGGCGCGATGGGCTGCCGGTAGCGGGCCGTGGGGAAGAAGGGCAGCAGGCTGAGGAAGTAGCCGCCCACGAAGACGATCACCACCCACCGCGCGCGGCGCGGGAGCAGCGCCAGTCCGGCCAGGCCCAGGGCGCTGAGCACCACGTAGGGCACCGGCAGCAGGCGCAGGGCCGTGAACCGGGTGCGGTAGTAGTCGTAGCTGACGATCTGCGGCAGCTCGTAGCCGTTCCAGAAGCGGTAGATCTTGCGGGCGTAGTGGGCGGGCATGCGGCCGAGGTTCGCGCGGAACTCGTCCCAGGCCCTGCGGGTGAGGATGCGCGAAACCTCCGAGCCCTTCAGGTCGCGGCCCAGTTCGCGTTCGAGGGTGGGCTCCATGCTGGGGTCGAACTCGGCCTGGGCCTCGTCCATGACCGGGGCGAAGAGTCCGCCGTAGTCGGCCTGCTGTCCGATGAGCAGGTTGACACCGCCGTTGCTGGTCAGCAGCACGAAGTCGTCGGCCACGACGAGATTGCGCAGGGTGACGGGCGCGAGCACGAGCAGCCCGCCGGCCAGGGCCAGGGCACCCAGGCGCAGCACGCGGCGGCGCGGCAGGGGGGCGGGCGTCGCCTCCCGCAGCAGCACCGGCAGCGCCGGCAGCAGCAGCAGCACGTTGCCCCGGGCCAGGCCCGTCAGGCCCACCGTGACGCCGAGCACGAACCATGTCCGGTCGCCGGGCGCCCGCACGGCCCGCACCGCCTGGCGGGCGGCCAGCAGGAACAGGGAGGTGACGAGGGTGGCCATGAGCAGGTTGCCGGCGTAGAACACCGGCGCGCCGTAGAAGGCGAAGAGGGCGGCGGCGAGCAGGGCGACGGCGCGGTGGGGGGCGGCCGCGTCGTCGTCGCCGGTGTCCGGCGCGAGGGCCTCGCGGGCGAAGCGGTGCAGCCACCACACATTGGCCAGGGAGAGGGCGAGCTGCAGCAGCAGCGGCGCCTGGCTGCCCACGCCGAAGATCACGTACACCACGGCCAGCAGATGGGGGTACAGGGGGCCCATCCAGTAGGTCTCGTGCCAGCCCCAGTCGCCGGCCACGAGGCGGGCGGCCCACTCGTGGTAGGTCTGGCTGTCGAGCAGGGGCACGGCGGCCAGGTCGGTGCCCTTCAGCTCGAACCAGAACCACGCGCGCAGGGCGGCGGCCGCCACCAGCAGGGCGATCAGCAGCCGGCGTTCGCGGTCCACGGTCACGGCCTAGTTCCGGGCCACGCCCGGGTCGGCCGGCAGGGGTGTGTGCAGGCGGATCCGGATGAACTCGTTGTCGTCCGGCGTGCGCGGGGGACGGCGGCCCGAGCTCATGGGGAAGTTGTTGTCGTTGGCCACGAGGAGGGTCGCGTCGTCGAGCACGACCAGGCATTCGGGCGTCACGAAGGGGAGGGCGAAGTGCTCGCCCAGGCCGATGGCGCCCCGCTCGCGACGGGTCAGGTGCCGGTCGTCGGCGATGTTGAGCAGGTCGCAGACGAGCATCTTCTGCAGGAAGCCGGCCTGGTCGACGCGGCCCAGCTCGACCCGGTAGATGCGCTTGACCACGGCGTCGCGGCCTTCGGCGGTGTCGCGTTCGAGCACGAGCAGGTGGCGGTCGTCGAAGGCCTCGAGGGAGGCGAGGGAGATGTCGGGCCCGTCGGCCAGGTACAGCCACGAACGTCCGGTGAAGTTCCGGTGGGCCGGATCGAACTCGAGGATGACGCGGCGGCCGCCGACCGGGTCGTCGCGCAGGCCCTTCTCCACCGCGGCGTAGATGCGCGTGCCGGAGCGGTTCACGGCCAGGCCCTCGATGCCGCCGCTGCGGGGCTGGTTGGCCAGGCCGTCGCGCATGTCGTCGTGGCGCATGCCGCGCAGGTCGCGGTGGTCGGGCGTGCGGTAGTAGGGCGAGCCGCGGGCGTAGTCGCGCAGGGCCGGCACGATCGGCACGTCGACGGGCTTCTCGAGCACGGTGCCGTCGGGCCCCACGTGCACCAGCGAGGGGCCGAATTCCTCGCCGATCCAGAAGGTGCCGTCGGGCAGGGGGGCGCACGATTCGGGATCGAGGTCGGCGCCGGTCAGCAGGCCGCTGCTGTCCGCATGGGACAGGGGGAAGGGCAGCACGCGGCCGGGATCGCGGATGTCGACCACGCCGCGGACGGCGACGGTGCCGGCGTCGAAGTCGAGGGCGAGGCGGTACCAGCGCAGGGGGTAGTCGGGGCTGTTCGCTAGGGTGCCGAAGCCGTTGTCCTGCAGGGCGAGCCAGTCGCCGCCCGGCAGCGGCACCAGCGAGCTGAAGCCCTGCACGGGAGGCGAGGCGAAAGGCGGCGTGCGGCCGTTGATCTCGCCCTCGAGGGCCGTGCCGACGACGGGGCCCGGGGCGTAGGTGTCGGCGGGCAGCACGGCGTACCCGGTGAGGGTGGCCAGGGCCGGCTCGGCGGGCGCCGGCAGGTCGCTGCTGCAGGCGGCGAGCACGAGCAGCAGGGCGGCGAGCAGGGATCCGGCCGCGAGGGATACGGGGAAGGCGCGGGGCATCGGCACTCCAGCACGGGAACGTGACGGCGGGGCGGAGACGACATAGTAACAGTCGTCGGACGAATTACCAACGGGAAGGCGGGGGGGCGGGTTGCGGTCGAGCGGTCAGCGGAACAACGCCTTGACCGCCCCGAAGCTCGCGGCCTCGACCGCCACCGGATCGAAGCCGAGCAGGGCGTTCAGGGTGGCGAGCAGGCTCGCCTCGTCGAAGAGGATGCGCGCGTAGCGCAGCACGCCCTGCCGGTCGATGATGGCGTTGTAGGGCAGGCCGCCGGCCACGGGGAACTGGGAGAAGAGGTCCCAGTTCGGCGACAGGACGATCTCGTAGGTGACGCCCTGCTGGGCCGCCCAGTCGGCCACGAGCCAGGCCGGCTCCTGCATGTCGATGGCCAGCACCGTGACGCCGTATTCGGCGTAGACCCGGTGGATGTCGTTTTCGAGGATCGCCGCCTCGACGTTGCAGCCGGGGCACCAGGTGGCGAAGAAGTTGATCAGGACGATGTCGCCCGCGAAGTCGGACAGGCTGACGGGCTCCCCCGCAAGGTTGTCGTAGGTGAAATCGTTCACCACGTCGCCCAGCTGGTAGGCGGCGGCGGACCCCGGCACGACGGTCGCGACGCCGGCGCAGAGCAGGGCGCCGAGGACGAAAACCCGGGTGGAAGCAGCGGATGGGGCAAATAGACGGCTCAAATCGGGCACCTGCCTCCGATTGCAAAAGGGCGCAAATCGCCTGTCAGCAGTCATTATAGGACAATTCGGGTCTTTTGGGCAGGGGGTGCGGCAAAAAAACGTCCAGCCCGCCTTGACACCCGGAGAAACACGGCACTATCATTCCGCCCTGCTCGCGCCTAGGCGCGGTCTGCTATCCGTGCCGACCCCAAGCCTGGTCCCCCCGGACGAAAGCTCAAGGCGGCTATCGCAGGACTTCTTCATCGGGGGGGACATGGATTGCACAAAGGGCACCATCTCCTGATCGACTGCCGCGATGTTCCGCGGGAGTTGTGCCTGGATGACCAGCGGTTGCTGAACGCCATGGCCGACGCTGCCACCAAGGCTGGCGCCACCGTCGTATCCCAGATTCGCTACAAGTTCGGCCAGGACAGCCCTCCGGGTTGTACGGCCGTCGTCATGCTCGACGAGAGTCATTGCTCGGTGCACACGTACGCCGACGCCGGCCTGGTGGCCATGGACGTCTTCACGTGCGGCAGCACCGATCCGATGGACGTGTGGGAACACCTGCGCGCCAGTCTCGATCTGCGCAACGCGACGATCCGTATGGTCGGTCGGTTCGAGACCGCCGACGTCCTGGAAGCCCGCTAAGTGCGTCCGGACGGCATCCCGATGCTGTTCGGATGCCGCGGCGCCCGTCTGACGGTCCGGGCCGGTTGACCGGTCCGGACCGTGGTCCAACCCCGGAGGGTGGTTCGTGATGGCCAAGTACGACGACGACTACGACAACGACAACGACAAAGAGGACTTCGACGGCGACGACTTCGACGGCGATGACTTCGATGACGACGACCTCGACGACGACGACTTCGACGACGATGATTTCGACGACGATGACGACGACTTCGAGGAAGACTTCGACGACGAGTTCGAAGACGATCGTTGAGCGTGTTTCCCCATCTGCATGACGACCCGGGCGCCTTCGGTGGCCTGCCCGAAACGCCGGCATTCGCGTCGGCGCGTTTCGCCGTGCTGCCCATTCCCTACGACGGCACCTCGACCTGGCTGAAGGGCGCGGACCGCGGTCCGGACGCCCTGTTGGCCGCGTCGGCGAACATGGAGCTGTACGACATCCGCACCGCCAGCGAGCCCTGGCGCGAGGGGATCGTCACCATGGCGCCGGTGACGGGTCACGAGGCCCCCGAGGACATGGCCGCCGCGGTGCGCGCCACGTGCGCCGAACTGCTGAAGGCCGGCAAGACCGTCGTCGGTCTCGGTGGCGAGCATTCGGTCACCATCGGGCTGGTCGAGGCCCACGCCGATGCGCATCCCGGCCTGCAGGTGCTGCAGTTCGACGCCCACGGCGACACCCGCGACGAGTACGAGGGCAGCCGCTACAACCACGCCTGCGTCATGGCGCGGGCGGCCGAGCGGTGCGCCTGCACGCGGGTCGGCATCCGCAGCATCGACGCGGCCGAGGCGAAGAACATGGATCCCGAGCGGACCTTCTTCGCGCACCGGTTCGCGGCCACGCCCGACCAGATCGACGCCGTCGTGGCGACCCTCGATCCGGCGCGGCCCGTCTACATCACCATCGACCTCGACGTGATCGATCCCGCCGAGATGCCCTCCACCGGGACCCCCGAGCCCGGCGGGCTGAGCTACGAACAGCTCGTCCGATCCCTCGACGCCGTCTGCGCGAAGCGGAACGTCGTGGGATTCGACGTCGTGGAGCTCCTGCCCGACGACCGCAACCCGGCGCCCGACTTCCTGGCCGCGCGCCTGGTTTATCAGTTGATGGCCTTTCTCGGCCGCAAGTAGATCTGAGGTAAGCCCAGTGCAGAAGTCCGAACTGCTCAAGGACGTCGTGCGCCACGTGGACGCGACCGCGTTCGACGCCCGTCCCATCATCCAGGCCTACGGCGACATGGCCTTCCAGGCCCGCAACCTGGCCAGCGCCGCCGACATCGCCAACCGCATGCTGCGGGACCGCGACTGCGGCGTCATCCTGACCCTCGCCGGCTCCCTGTGCAGCGCCGGCCTGAAGGACGCCATCGCCCTGATGATCGACAACGACATGGTGGACGCCGTCGTCTCGACCGGCGCCAACATCGTCGACCAGGACTTCTTCGAGGCCCTCGGCTTCAAGCACTACCAGGGCGACATCCACGCCGACGACCAGGTGCTGCGCGAGCTGGCCATCGACCGCATCTACGACACCTACATCGACGAGGACGAACTGCGCGTCTGCGACATGACCATCGCCGACATCGCCAACTCCCTCGACCCGCGCGCCTACTCGTCGCGCGAGTTCATCAAGGCCATGGGCAAGTACCTGGACGACGGCAACCTGAAGGCCGAGCACTCGATCGTGCACTCCGCCTACAAGAAGGGTGTGCCCATCTTCTGCCCGGCGTTCTCCGACTGCAGCGCCGGCTTCGGCCTGGTCCACCACCAGTGGAACCGCGAGAAGTACCTGACCATCGACTCGGTGGCCGACTTCCGCGAGCTGACGCAGATCAAGCTGAAGATCGGCGAGACGGGCATCCTGATGCTGGGCGGCGGCGTGCCGAAGAACTTCACCCAGGACGTGGTCGTGGCCACCGACATCCTGGGCGAGGAGACCCCCATGCACAAGTACGCCATCCAGTTCACCGTGGCCGACGAGCGCGACGGCGCCCTGAGCGGCTCGACCCTGCGCGAGGCCTGCTCCTGGGGCAAGGTCGACACGGTGTACGAGCAGATGGTGTACGGCGAGCTCAGCCTGGCCTTCCCGCTGCTGGTCAGCGACCTGTACCACCGCGGCGCCTGGCGCGAGCGGGGGGAGAAGCGGCTGGGGGAGATGCTCTAGGGTTTCCGTTCCGGATGTTGAAAGAAGAAGGGCCGGCGGTGCGCCGGCCCTTTCTTCATGTGCGCGGGGTCGCGCCTACTTCGGACTCGGTCCGTACTCGTTGCTGCCCGGCACGCTGTCGAGCACGCAGAAGTACAGCACCACCAGGTTCACCAGCGGCACGAACATGCCGATGACCCACAGGCCGGGCTTGCCCGTGTCGTGCAGGCGGCGCACGGTGACCGCGAGCAGCGGCACCAGGTAGATCAGCGAATAGATCCAGCTGATCAGGCCGAACGAGCCGAAGGCCGTCTCCAGCATGGCCAGTCCGAACGAGACGAAGAAGTTCACCAGGATGAACATCCAGAATTCCGTGCGGCGGGCGCGCCCGCTGAAATCGTTCCACTTCTTCCAGGCTTGAATGTACCAGTTCATGGATCTCCCTTTCTCCGAACCGGATGTCGTCGACGAGGCTACCGGGCATCATCGCCCAAATCGCCGGGAGATTGAACTCAAAACTCGAGGGCGATGAGGGCCGGCGCCGCGCTGTCCACGGTGAGGAAGGACCGCGTGTCCACCACCAGCTTCTCGTGGTCGACCCCGAGGGTGAAGTGGCCCGACCACCTGGCATGCCTCAGCGAGTGCTCGTGGAGGCGCATGGCGCCGCGGGGGCAGTCGATCGACGCCTTCAGGTGGGCGGCCGCGCACTGGATGACGGCCTGCAGGGCGTGGGCGGCGGGCGTCCCGATGCCCGACGAGTGCCACAGCCCCTCGAGCACCTCGTGGCTCTCCCACCAGTAGCCGGCGTTGAAGAGGTCGATGCCGAAGAGGTAGTGCTCGCAGCAGCGCCAGTCCGCCGTGTTCAGGTCGGGCAGCTTCGGGTCGGGCAGGCCGAACGAGTGGCCCTTCGGGTCCCGGATGGGATGCGGCGTGAATCCCGGGACATGGCGGTAGCCGGGAAAGGGCCGTTCGGTGTATCTTTTTGTCGGCCTGACGATTTCAGGGTCGCCCATCATGGCTCCGCGCGTGATCCCTGGGTCGGGATTGGGGGGCCGGCGCCACGGCGCCGGTGAGGATCCTGTTCCGAGGTGACCATGATAGAGTTATTCGACCGCGTGTACAACTGCGCCCATCGCGGCGCTTCCGGACACGCCCCCGAGAACACCCTCGCCGCCCTCGAGCTCGCCGTCCGCCTGGGCGCGGACATGGCCGAGATCGACGTGCAGCAGACCGCCGACGGGCAGCTCGTGGTCTTCCACGACGACACCCTCGAGCGGACGAGCAGCGGCCGGGGGCCCCTGGCCGAACGGACGCTGGCCGAACTGCGGGCCCTCGACGCGGGGACCTGGTACGGCGAGCGCTTCGCGGGCCAGCGCATCCCGACGCTGGTCGAGGCCGTCTCCCTGGCGCGCGGGCGCCTGGCCCTGAACATCGAGCTGAAGGCCGACGGCAACGTCAACGGCCTGCTCGACCGCCTGCGGGCCGTCGTGCGCGACGAGGACTTCGCCGAGTCCTGCGTCGTCACCAGCTTCGACCACGCGCTCGTCGACGAGTTGGCGGCGTCGGCCCCGGACTTCGCCGTGGGCTACATCTGCGGCGAGGAGGGCCTCTGCGACGGGGTCTTCCGCGCGAACGTCGACCTGCTCAGCCTCGAGAAGAGGCTGGTCGGGCCGGCCGAGATCGAGTTCGCCGTGGCCGCGGGCCACGCCGTCCACGCCTGGACGGTGAACGACGCGGCCGCCATGAAGTCGCTGCTCGACCTCGGGGTCGGTGGCGTGATCACCAACTATCCCGACCGCTTCCCGACGTCGCGCACCGGCCCCGCCGGTTGACAGCAACGCCAGAAGAAAGGCCGACTCCCTTGACCAGCACCGATACCCTCCCGGGCGACGACCTCGCGGGTCGTCGCCGGTTCCTCGGCTTCACCGTCGGCTACTGGATGCTGAACATCATCGAGATGTTCGAGCGCCTGGCCTACTACTCGGTGCGCAGCGTCGTCGCCATCTACATCATGCAGGCCGACGACCCCAACGGGCTGCACCTGACGGCCGCGGACAAGGGCACCATCTACGCCTTCTGGTTCGCCTTCCAGTCGATCCTGCCCACCTTCACCGGGGGCTTCGCCGACCGCTACGGCTACAAGAAGTCGCTCTTCGTCTCGATCACCCTGAACGTGATCGGCTACATCCTGATGGGCGTGCTGCGCTCGTACACGGGCTTCCTCTGCGGCGTGATCGTGCTCGCCACGGGCACGGCGTTCTTCAAGCCGTCGATCCAGGGCTCGCTGGCCCACAACGTGACGAAGGACAACTCGTCGCTGGGGTGGGGCATCTTCTACTGGGTGGTGAACGTGGGCGCGGCCATCGCGCCGGTGATGGCCAACTTCGTGCGCACCGACCTGGGCTGGCAGGCGCTCTTCTTCATCGCGGCCGGCGTCATGAGTTTGAACTACCTGATGCTCTTCACCTTCCGCGACTTCCAGAGCGGTGCCGACAAGACCGAGGGCATCGGGCGCGTCTTCCTGCGCACGATCCGCAACCTGGGCGACATGCGCCTGGTGACCTGGCTGCTCATCATGAGCTGCTTCTGGCTGATGATGTACGCCCTGTGGGACCTGCAGCCCAACTTCGTGACGGACTGGAACGACTCCTCGGACGTGGCCGCGCTCATCGACAAGGTGCCCTTCCTGCCCGACGGCTGGACGGTGGAGACCGACCGTGGCCACCAGGTGCCCCAGGAGCTCCTGATCAACATCAACGCCGTGCTCATCGTGCTGCTGGTGATCCCGGTCTCGAAGCTGGCCGGACGCTTCCGCACCCTCGAGGCCATGGTCGTGGGCATGGCCATGGCCACCGCCGGCGTGCTGGTGGCGGGCCTGACGACCATCGGGGCCATCTTCCTGGTGGGCGTGGCCTGCTTCAGCTTCGGCGAGATGCTCACCGGCCCCAAGAAGAGCGAGTACCTGGGCCTGATCTCGCCGCCGGGCAAGAAGGGCCTCTACCTCGGCTACGTGAACATCCCGGTGGGCATCGGCGGCCTGGTGGGCGCCAAGATCCAGGGCTTCGTCTACGGCAACTTCGGCGAGAAGGCGGTGCTGGCCCAGAAGTGGCTGGCCGACCAGGCCGGATTCATGGCCGGACGGACCTGGAACGGCGACGTCGCCACCCTCGACGCCGCCACGGGCGTGGCCCGCACCGACGCCTTCGCCCGCATGCAGGAGGTCTCCGGCCTGGACGCCGTCGCGGCCACCGACCTGCTGTGGCACACCTACCATCCGGGTCCGAACGTGTGGTTCCCCTTCGCGGGCATCGGCGCGGCGGCGATCATCGCGCTGGTGGTGTTCGCGAAGATGGCCCGCCGCTGGAAGGATATGGACGCCTAGGCGGCGATCGAACGTCTCGTGCGGGCGCGCGGCGCGCGGCGCCCGGACGATCTCCGCGTGGCGGCTCCCCGCCGTCGCCGGGCCTAGGATGCGGGCGCCGGCTGCGCCGCCACGTGGCGGGCGAGGGCCTGCAGCAGCAGCTCGGCGTCGATCGGCTTGGTGAGGTAGTCGTCCATGCCGGCGGCGAGGCAGCGGTCGCGGTCGGTCCGGAACGCGCCCGCGGTCAGGGCGATGATCGGGGTGCGCGGCAGGCCGGCCTCCCTCTCGTGGCGCCGCCAGGCTTCGGTGGCGTCGAAGCCGTCCATGACCGGCATCTGGCAGTCCATGAGGACCGCGTCGAAGCGTTCGGCGCGCCCGGCCGCCACCGCCTCGGCGCCGTTCTCCGCCAGCGTCATCTCGATGCCCTGGCGGCGCAGCAGCAGCGCCATCACCCGCTGGTTCAGGGCGTTGTCCTCCACGAGCAGGACGTGCAGACCCGCGATGGCCGCGCGGCCTTCCGCGGGTCTCGCGGCACGGGCTGCGGCCGGAGCGGGGGCGGCCGGGGTGGCCGGTCCCGCCGGGTAGGGGCCGGGCGTCGCCACCGCCGCGGCCGGGGCGAGGTCGACCCGGATCCGGAACACCGAGCCGCCCTCCGGACGGGGCGCCGCCGTGATCTCGCCCCCCATGAGGTTCATCAGGTTGCGGCAGATGGCGAGCCCGAGACCGGTGCCGCCGTAGCGCCGCGTCGTCGAGCTGTCGGCCTGGGTGAAGGCCGCGAAGAGGTCCTCGCCGGCGGTGGGATCGACGCCGCTGCCGGTGTCGGCGACGGCGATCTCCAGGCGCGTGTCGCCATCCGGGCGCAGGGCCGCCGTGGCCGTCAGCGCCACCGACCCCGCAGCCGTGAACTTGACGGCGTTGTCCAGCACGTTCAGCAGCACCTGGCGCAGGGCGACCGGGTCGCCGGCCAGGTGGGGCGGCAGGTCGGCGCCCACGTCGCAGCGGAATTCGAGCCGCTTGCGGAGCGCCGCGGGTCGCATGCGGTCGCACGCCTCGTGGATCAGCGCGCCGGGATCGAACGGAACGATGGTCAGGGCCCGCTCGCCCGCCTCGATGCGCGAGAAGTCCAGGATGTCGGTGATGATCGCCTGCAGGGCCTCGGCCGAGCGCCGGATCGTCTCCACCTGGTCGACCTGCTCCTCGTCGAGGTCCGAGCGCATGAGGAGCTGGGACATGCCGAGCACGCCGTTCAGGGGCGTGCGGATCTCGTGGCTCATGGTGGCGAGGAAGCGCGACTTGGCCTCCGAGGCGTGCTCGGCGCGGTCGCGCGCGTGCTGGAGGGCATGGGTCTGGCGGCGCACCTGCCGCCGCAACGACCACGACCACAGCAGCGCGAGCAGCGCCACCAGCAGCACCGGCACGACGATGCGGGCGGCCCAGCGCAGGTACTCGGCCGACGAGTGCTCGTGCTCGAGCACCCCGAACCACTCGTCGTAGATGCGGTCGTACTCGCCGGTCGCCTTGACGATGACCAGACCCTGGTTCAGACGGGGCACCAGGTCGGCGTGCGCATGGGGCACGGCGAAGGCGTAGTGGGTCTGGAGCACCGGCTCGCCCACGCGCTCGAGATTCTCCAGGCCCAGCTCGCGGGCCACGTGCAGGCCGCGCAGCTCGGACATGAGGCAGGCGTCGACCTCGCCGGCGGCGAGCAGGCGCAGGGCCTCGGCCGCGCTGTCGGTCCAGATGGGCGTTTCGGTGTAGCCGCGGTCGATGATGACCTGCTCCATGACGCCGTGGTCCTGCACCGCGATCTGCTTGCCGCGCAGGTCGGCGGCGCCGCGGATCCCCGTCTGGCCGCGCCGCACGAAGATGCGGTACTGCTGGCTCAGGTGGGGCGCCGTGAAGGCGTAGTGCAGCCGGCGCTCGGGCGACACCGTCATGCCCACGTGGATCTGGACGCTGCCGTCTTCCAGCCCCTCGCGGGCCTCGCGCCACGGGCCCAGGCGCACCTCGCAGTCGGCGCCGATGGTGCGACACACGGCCTGCAGCAGGTCGACGTCGAATCCCCGCGCTTCGCCGTCGTCCACGTAGTGGAAGGGCGCGTAGGTCTCGCCGCCGCCGGCGACGAGTTTCTCCCGCGCCTCGGCGCGACCCGGGACGGCCCCGAGCACGAGCGCCAGCAGACCCGGCAGCAGCATGACCGCGCGGCGCGTCATGGGCGCACCTCCTGCGGTGCGGCGCCGACCACGGCGAACCCGAACCGGTGGGCCAGCATGTGGGCCAGGGCGTCCGGGTCCAGGGGCTTGGCCAGGTGGGCATCCATGCCGGCCTCGCGGCTGCGTTCGGCGTCGTCGTCGCCGCCCTCGCCGGTCAGGGCGATCACCGGCACGCGGGCCACCGCGTCGGTGCGCTGCCGGATGCGCCGCACGGTCTCGAGTCCGTCGAGTTCGGGCATCTGGATGTCCATCAGCACGAAGTCGATGTCCGACGTGAGCTCTTCCAGCACCTGGCGACCGTCGCCGACGGTGAGGCAGCGCACGCCGAGGCGCTCGAGCTGCATCTCGGTGACGCGCCGGTTGATCTCGTTGTCGTCGGCGACGAGGGCCTGCAGGTCGAAGTGGGGCCGCTCGCGCTCGGTGCTCCCGTCCGGGGCCGACGCCGCCGAAGCGGGCAGCGGCAGCCGCACCCGGAACGTCGATCCGACGCCCACCACCGACTCGACCTCGATCACGCCGCCCATCAGCTCGACCAGGTGGCGGCTGATGGCCAGGCCGAGGCCGGTGCCGCCGAAGCGGCGCGTGGTGTCGGAGTCGGCCTGCTCGAACTGCTCGAAGATGGCGCCGAGGCGATCGGCCGGGATGCCGATGCCGCTGTCGACCACCGAGAGGACCAGGCCCGGGTTCGCGGCCGCGCCGGCCTCGGCCGCGACGACCACCGTCACGCCCCCGTGGGAGGTGAACTTGATGGCGTTGCCGACCAGGTTGAACAGCACCTGCCGCACCCGTGTCGGGTCGCCTTCGTACACCCGGTGCAGGTTCGCCGGCAGGCGCACGTCCAGGGCGATGCCCTTCTCGAGGGCGGTCGGCCAGAGCAGGGTCTCCACGTCGCGGGCCACGCGCTCGATGTCGAACGGCACGCGCTCGATCCGCATCTGGCCCGACGACATCTTCGAGTAGTCGAGGATGTCGTTGATGATGTGCAGCAGCGACTCGCCCGAGCGGATGATGATGTCGACGTTGGCCTGCTGCTCCGGGGGCAGGTCGGCGTTGCGCATGAGTCCGGCCACGCCGAGCACGCCGTTCAGGGGCGTGCGGATCTCGTGGCTCATGTTGGCGAGGAAGTCGCCCTTGGCCCGTTCGGCCACCCGGGCGCGCTCGAGCTCGACCTCCAGGCGGTTGTTCAGCTCGCGCATGCGCACGGCGATCGACATGTAGAACAGGGGCAGCACGAGCAGGCCGCACAGCAGCCCCGTGCCGATCTCGCGGTGGGCGGCCCAGTAGGGCGAGGACAGCAGCACCGCCCCGAAGCCGGCCATGCCGCAGGCCACGGCGAAGAGCAGGTGGCGCTGTCCGAAACGCATGCCGCTGCCCATGGCGACCCAGAAATACAGGGGGTAGTAGTAGGCGGCCAGCCCGCCGGCCAGGAACATGCTGCCCGAGACGACGGTCATGTCGGCGGCGATCATCAGGAAGCGCCGGAACGGCCAGCGGCCCGCATGGGGCAGCATGAAGAAACGCCAGGCGATGGCGAAGGCCAGATAGCCGCCGACGAGGGTGGCCGCGCGGCCCAGGTTCGCCGTGCGCACGTGGGGGAAGGCGCCGGCCGTCGCCGCGAAGACGACCAGCACGAACGCGGCGATGGCGATCCGCGCGCGCGACTGGGACAGTTCTTCGCGATGACAGTTGTCGACGACCACGAGGAGACCGCTTTCCGGGCGAGAGAGAGGTGTCTCCTGTTATCGGTCAACCTGCTCTGCGCTTTAGGGTTGGCCCTTCACCGGGGCGCCCTCGTGGCGCAGCAGCCAGGCCTTGGCGGCGAGGCCGCCGGCGAAGCCGGTGAGACGGCCGTCGGCGCCCACGACCCGGTGGCAGGGCACCACGATGGGCAGGGGGTTGCGGCCGTTGGCGGCGCCCACGGCGCGGCTGCCCCGGGGCGACGCCACCCGGTGGGCCAACTCCTTGTAGGACAGGGTTTTGCCGATCGGCAGGCGCACGAGTTCGTCCCAGACGCGGCGCTGGAAGGGGGTTCCCTCCGGCGCGAGGGGCAGGTCGAAGCGGCGCCGGGCCCCGGCGAAGTACTCGGTGAGCTGGGTGCGGGCGGCCGCCAGCACCTCGTCGTCGCCGCGAGGGCCGAGGGGGGCGGCGGGCCGGGTCTCCCCGGGCAGGACGATCCGCACCAGCGCCCGGCCGTTGCTGACCAGGACGAGCGGACCGAGGGGCGAATCGACACGGCAGTGGCGGGTGGTCTCAGGCACGGGGGTCCTCCTCGGGCGGGCCGGCCCACAGGTGCAGGGCGGCGTAGGCGCGCCAGGGCCGCCAGGCCTCGGCGCGGGTCTTCAGGTCGTGGTCGGGCAGGGCCCGGGCCAGGCCCAGGTCGCCGGCGGGAAAGGCGTCGGGCTCGCCGAGGCCGCGCATGGCCACGTAGTTCGCCGTCCAGGGCCCGATGCCGGGCAGGGCGCCGAAGCGGGCCACGAAGTCGTCGACCCCCCGCGGCGCCTCGAGCCGCAGCTCGCCCGCCGCCACGGCGGCGGCGAAGGCGCGCACGGTGGCGGCGCGGCGGGTCGTCAGGCCGAGTCCGGCGAGATCGGCGGCGGCCACCCGGGCCGGCGTCGGGAAGAGGCGGGTCAGGCCGGCGTGGGGCGTGGCGACCACGTCGCCGAGGCGATCGGCCAGGCGTCCGGTCACGGTGGTCGCCGCCGCCACGCTCACCTGCTGGCCGATGATGGTGCGCACCGCGGTCTCGAACGGATCCCAACCGCAGGGCAGGCGCAGGCCCGGACGCGCCGTCACCAGGGGGGCGAGCACGGGGTCGGCGCCCAGATGGGCGGCGATCAGGTCGGGCTCGGCGTCGCCGTCGAACATGCGGCGCACGCGGCCCACCAGGCCGGCGATGCCGGTGGGCGGGGGCAGGGCCAGGCGCAGGCGCAGTTCGTCGCGACCGGGCACCGGCGCGACCTCGAGCCAGCCGTCGCCGCCGGCGTGCCGCACCGTGCGCCGGTACACCCCGTCGGCGGCCGTCTCGACGCCGGGAACGGCGCGGCCCGCGAGGTAGGCGAGCAGGCCGTCCCAGTCGTAGGGCGGACGGTAGGCCAGACGGTGCTCGTACACGGCGCCGTCGGTGGCCGCCGCGCCGTCCCGGGCCCGCAGCTCGCCGGGCGTGCGGCCGAACACCGCGCGCATGCGGTCGTTGAACCGCCGCACCGAACCGAAGCCCGCCGCCGCGGCCACGCGGGCCATGGGCCAGCGCGTGTTCACCAGCAGCTGGCGGGCGAAGTGGGCGCGCCGGGTCTGGGCCACGGCCAGGGGCGTCGTGCCCAGATGCCCGGCGAAGAGCCGGTCGAGGTGGCGCGGCCCGATGCCCAGGGCGTCGGCCAGGTCGGCCACCGCATGGTCGTCGAGGTAGCCCGTGTCGATCAGGCGCAGGGCCCGCGTCACGGTGGCGCCGGTGCCCGACCACGCCGGCGTGCCCGGGGCCGTCTCGGGCCGGCAGCGCAGGCAGGGGCGGAAGCCGGCCTGTTCGGCCGCGGCGGCGCAGGCGTAGAAGTCGACGTTGGCGCGCCGCGGCGTCACCGCCGGGCAGACGGGTCGGCAGTAGATGCCCGTGGTGCGCACGGCGGTGAAGAAGCGGCCGTCGAAGCGGGGGTCGCGGCTGCGCACGGCGCGGTAGCAGATGTCGGCGTCGAGTTCCATGACGCCATGATAGCGCATCGACGCGCGGCCATTGGCCGGAATCGGACCTCCACGCGGCGCGCCCGGCCCGACGTAGTTGCTGACGGTTGCCCGGGCCGTCGCTATGATGACGGCACACATCCTCCCCAGCCCGCGAGGTGCGCCATGTGGGAAACCCCGCCGAATTTCAAGGTCGACCGGCGCGAGCCGCCCCATCATCCCGGACTCGGCCTGGTCCGGGTGACGGAGAACGGCGCCCTGGCCGCCAGCCGCTGGATGGGTCTCGGCGACGCCGTCGCCGCCGACCACGCCGCCCAGGACGCCATGACCGCCGCCCTGAACCTGCTGCCCATGCGCGGCCGCATCGTGTCCGACGAGGAGGGGCGCACCGGCGAGGCTTCGCCCCTGAGCACCGGCGCGGACGTGGGCACCGGCGAGGGGCCCGAGCTCGACGTGGAGATCAACGCCATCGACGGCGCGACCCTCGTGGCCGAGGGCAAGTCGGGCGCGCTCTCGGTGGCTGCCCTGGCGCCGCGCGGCGCCATGTGGCGGCCGGGCCCCGCGGTGTACCTGGACAAGCTGGTGGTCGACCGCTCGGTGGCCGACGCCATCGGGCCCGACGCCCTCGACGCCCCGCCCGGCTGGACCCTCGCCGCCGTCGCCCGCGCCAAGGGCAAGGACATCCGCGACCTCGTGGTCTTCATCCTCGAGCGCGAGCGGCACCTGAAGCTCATCGCCGAGGTGCGCAAGGCCGGCGCGCGCGTGCTGCTGCGCAAGGGCGGCGACATCGGGGGCGCCCTCATGGCGGCCGACCCGCACGTCTCGATCGACGTGCTCATGGGCATCGGCGGCTCGGCCGAGGGTCTCATGGCCGCCTGCGCGGTGAAGGCCCTGGGCGGTGCCATGTTCGCCCGCAGCGCGCCCCAGAGCGAGGGCGAGCGCGAGGCGTGCCGCACGGCCAACGTCGCGCCTGACCGCATCCTCACCCACGACGACCTCGTGGCCGGCGACGAGGTGTTCTTCTCGGCCACGGGGATCAGCGACGGCTGGCTGCTGAACGGCGTGAACTTCCACGCCGGGACCATCGAGACCCAGTCCCTGGTGCTGCGCTACGAGACCGGCACCCGCCGCCTGATCAGCACCGAGCACCGCGTGAAGTAGGCGATGACCGACACGTCCGCACCCCGCGCCTCCTTCTGGACCCGGCTCCGCGCCTGGCTGGCCGACGAGTCGGTCTTCTTCGCGCGTCCGGCGGCCATCGTGCGCGGCTACGACCGGGCGAACCTGCGCCCCGACCTCGTCGCCGGCCTCACCGTGGCGGTGGTGCTGCTGCCCCAGGCCATCGCCTACGCCATGATCGCCGAGCTGCCGCCCCAGATGGGGCTCTACGCCGCCATCGTCGCGGCCATCGCCGGCGCCCTGTGGGGCTCTTCGTGGCACCTGCACACAGGCCCGACCAACGCCGCCAGCCTGCTCGTGCTGGCCTCGCTGCTCACGGTGGCCGAACCGGGCTCGCCCCAGTTCCTCGCCGCCGCCGGCTACATGGCGATCATCGTGGGGCTGATCCGGCTGCTGATGGGGCTGCTGCGCATGGGCGTGCTGGTGAACTTCGTCGCCGACAGCGTCATCGTCGGCTTCACCGCCGGCGCCGGCGTGCTGATCAGCGTCAACCAGGTCCGGCACCTGCTGCGGGTCGAGATCGCGAGCACGCCCGAGGTGGGGCGCACGGTGCAGGCCCTCTACTGGGCCACGCCCGAGACGCATCTGCCGAGCCTGGGCCTCGGACTCGGTGTCATCGCCCTGATCCTCGTGCTCAAGCGCCTGTGGCCGCGCCTGCCCGCGGCGCTGATCAGTCTCGTGCTGGCGTCGGCGGTGACGAAGGTCTTCGACCTGCCGCTGCGGGGCATCGACGTGCTGGGCGCGGTGCCGCGCTCGCTGCCGCCCCTGGCGCCCCTGCCCATCCTCGATTTCGACCTGATCTGGAAGCTGACGCCGGGCGCCCTGGCGGTGGCGGCCATCGGCCTCGCGGAGGCCCTGTCCATCGGGCGCAGCCTCGCCAGCCAGACCGGCCAGCGCCTCGACAGCAACCAGGAGTTCGTGGGGCAGGGCCTGGCCAACATGGCCAGCGGATTCTTCTCGGGCTTCCCCGTGAGCGGCTCGTTCACGCGTTCGGCGGTGGGCTACGCGGCGGGCGGCCGCACGCCGCTGTCGATGGTCTTCTCGGGCCTGTGGGTGCTCGTGGCCATGTTCGCCCTCGGGCCCATGGTGGCCTACCTGCCGCGCGCCGCCCTGGCCGGCGTGCTGGTGGTGACGGCCTGGGGCATGATCGACCGCACCGAGATCCGGCGCATCCGGCGCACGAGCGTGGGCGACACCTGGATCATGGGCTCGACCTTCGCCGCGACGATCCTGCTGCCGCTGGAATTCGCGGTGCTGGCCGGCGTGCTCGTGAGCTTCGCGCGCTACCTCATCAAGACCTCGACGCCGGGCGTGTATCCGGTGGTGCCCGACGAGAACTTCCGCCACTTCATCCGCGCCCGCGGCCAGATCGTGTGTCCGCAGCTGGGCATCATGGAGATCGAGGGCTCGCTGTACTTCGGCGCCGTGCACCACATCGAGGAGGCCCTGCGCGACAACCAGGAGCGGAACCCGGGCCAGATGTTCCTGCTGCTGCGCATGCACATGGTCGACGTGTGCGACGTGAGCGGGATCCACATGCTCGAGGGGCTCGTGAAGCGCTACCGTGACCGCGGCGGGGATGTCTATCTCGAGGGCGTGCGGCCGGGCGTGATGCACATGATCGGGCTCTACGGCTTCCAGCGGATGCTCGGCGCCGAGAACATCCTGAACACGGACAACGCCATCAGCCACCTCTTCCACAAGGTGCTGCACCCGGGCATCTGCATCTACCAGTGCAAGGAGCGGGTCTTCGGCGAGTGCCAGGCCCTGCCCAAGGACGACCATGCCGCCGACCTGCCCGACGCGGCGGAGATCCCGGCCCACCGGGTCCAGGAGCTGGCGCCGAGCGAGGTGCGCTTCCTGCTCGACGACCCGGAGAGCGGCGTGATCGTGATCGACGTGGGCGAACCGGGCGAGTACCGCGACTGGCACATCGAGAAGAGCTTCAGCCTGCCCCTGCGCCGGCTCGCGGCCGAGGGTTCGGGTCTGCCGCGCCAGGCGGGCATCGTCTTCGTCAGCCGCATGGGCCGGCGCGGGGCCCTGGCCGTGCACATCATGCAGGACCTGGGCTACGAGAAGGTGTACAACCTGCGCGGGGGCATGCTCGCCTGGGAGGCGGCCGGATTTCCCATCGCCGTGGAGTAGGGCCTCAGCCGGTGGGGTCGACTTCGTCGCGCAGGCGCTTGCGCAGCACCACGCGCCACAGCCGCCGCGCCAGTTCGGCCAGGAACTCGACGTCGCGGGGGCCGTAGTCGGACGGGCGGTTGCCCACGCCGACGACGGCGACGATCTTCCCGTCATCGTGGACGGGAACGGCCAGGTCGCGGCGCAGGGTGCCGAACGCGGCCGTGAGCGGGGCGTCGCAACGACTCGGCTCGTTGCGGATCACCGGCGCGGCGGCTTCCAGGCACGCGCTCCAGAAACCGGTCTGGTCGAGGTCCTCGTCGTGCTCCTGCACCGCCGGGGAGGTGTTGGCCCCGGGCGCCACCACGTTGTGGATCCGGATGCGCGCCGGCGCGGCCGACCGCACGAAGAAGTAGCCGTGGCGGCTGCCGGTGAGCCGGACCATGGCCTCGAGTCCGGCCTGCTGGATCTCGTGGAGGAAGGCGTCGTCGATCATGGCGAGCAGGTCGCGGGAAAACGCCTGCACCGCCGGATCGAACTCCGGGCTTTCGTAACTGGGCTGCATGGCTTCGCTGTCCTCTCGGCCCCCCGGCCCACGCACCGTCTACGAGTAACCTTTAGATAATTATCGGAGATTCTGTGCAAAAAATCCAACAAAAAATCGCACTAATTTTGAGGTTTTGTCGTGTTCGCTGAAGCCCAGTCCCGGCGGGCACTCGTCTTCGGCCTGCTGGCGGTGCTGGCCTGGTCGACGGTGGCCACGGCCTTCAAGCTGGCCCTCCGGCACCTGGACCATTTCCAGCTCCTCTTCCTTGCCAACGTGTCCTCCCTCTTGTCGTTGGGAGTGGTGCTGGCGATCGGCGGCGGCTGGCGCCGGCTGGGCCGGGTCAGCCGGGCCCAGCTCGGCCGCACCGCCCTGCTGGGGCTGCTGAATCCCTTCCTGTACTACCTGGTGCTCTTCAAGGCCTACGCCCTGCTGCCGGCCCAGGTGGCCCAGCCCCTGAACTACACCTGGGCCCTGACCCTGGCCTGGCTCTCGGTGCCCCTGCTGGGCCAGCGCCTCACCTGGCGCGACGCGGTGGCCGGACTGGTGTGCTACGCGGGCGTGGTGGTGATCTCGACCGGCGGCCGGGTGGCCGGGATGCGGGTCGAGAGCCCCCTGGGGGTCGGCCTGGCCCTGGGCAGCACGATCATCTGGGCCCTGTACTGGCCGGGGAACACGCGCTTCGGCCGCGGCCCCGGGGGCGCTCGATCCGGTCGTGGGGCTGTTCCTGGGCTTCGCCTGGGCCCTGCCGCCGGTGGCGGCGGTGACGGCCCTGTTCAGCGATTTCGCCTTCCCGGCCGCCGGCGTGCTCGGCGGCGCCTACGTGGGCGCCATCGAGATGGGCTTCACCTTCGTGCTGTGGCTCAGCGCCATGCGCCTGACCGACTCGACGGCGCGCGTCGCCAACCTCATCTTCCTGTCGCCGTTCCTGTCGCTGGTCTTCATCCGCTTCGTGCTGGGCGAGGCCATCGTGCCGGGGACGCTGGTCGGGCTGGTGTTCATCGTCGGGGGGCTGGTTTGGCAGGGGCGGGGGCGGTCGGCCGACGGATCCGGCACGGCCTGATCTCCCTGTGAAAAAACCACTCCATATGTTATAATCGGGCGTCGTTTCCCATCGTGGACGGGCTCCCTGCGCCCGTCCCGCTCGTTCCGGAGGGATCTCTTGCACCGACTCGCCCGCGTTCTCGGTGGACTGGCGCTCGTTCTCGCCGCCGGTCCGGCCCTTGCCTCCTTCACGCCCATCCAGCTCGACGGCGAGTTCGCCGACTGGGACGGCCTGGCTCCCCTGCTCACCGACGCCAGCGGCGACGGCGGCACCGTCGACTTCGCGCGCATCTGGGTCACCAACGACCAGGACTACCTCTACATCCGCTTCGAGACCGGCGGCGAGGTGCAGCCGGACGAGCAGCAGGACATGCTCCTCTACATCGACACCGACGACAACCCGGCCACCGGCACGGCGATCAACGGCATCGGCGCCGACCTGTACTGGGAGATCGGCGGGCGCACGGGCACGTACAAGGGCAACGCCATCGACCACCCGGACATCGGCCTGATGATCGGCCCCACCGTCAGCAACACCGAGTTCGAACTGGCCCTGCGACGCGACGCGACGCCCAACGGCCAGGCCCTGTTTCCGGCGGGCCAGATCAGCCTCGTGCTGCGCGACGGCGTGAGCCAGGACCGCGCCCCCAACGCCACCGGCCTGGACTACGCCTTCACCGCCGGCAGCGACGTGGCGCCCACCCTCGACCTGGGCCGCAACGATCCGGACGACGTGCGGCTCGCCTCGTGGAACGTGCAGAGCGACGCCCTGTGGAACGGCGGCGCGGCCGAGGCGGCGCAGAACCGCCTGCTCGACGCGGTCGATCCGGACGTGCTGATCCTGTGCGAGGTGTGGAACCACAGCGCGAGCCAGACGGCCGCCAAGATCGAGACCTTCCTGCCCAGCGGCGCCGGCGAGAGCTGGAGCGCGGTGAAGCTCGACCAGGGCAACGTGATCGTGAGCCGCTTTCCCATCCTCGACAGCTGGGAGGTGAACCCCGGCTACCGGATCACCGCGGCGCTGCTCGACCTGGGCGCGGGCTTCGACACCGACCTGCTGGTCATCGCCAACCACTGGCGCTGCTGCACCGACGACGCCAGCCGCCAGGAGGAGGCCGACTCGGTGGTCGAGTTCCTGGCCGACATGCGCTCGCCCGGCGGCGTCATCACCCTGCCCGCCGACACGCCGGTGCTGCTCGGCGGCGACTTCAACCTGGTGGGCTGGCGCCAGCAGCTGGACACCATCACCACCGGCGACATCGTCAACAACGGCAGCTACGGTCCCGACGCGGCCCCCGACTGGGACGGCACCGACCTGGGCCACGCCCTGAGCCGCCATCCGGACGGCCGCGCCGGCTACACCTGGCGCAACGACTTCAGCAGCTTCTATCCCGGCGTGCTCGACTGGATCTTCTACACGGACAGCGTGGCCTTCCTGCAGCACGACTACATCCTCGAGACGCGCACCATGCTGCCGGCCACCCTGAGCGCCAACGGCCTGCTGCAGGACGACACGTGGGACGCCAGCGACCACGCCATGCGCGTGGCCGACTTCAGCTTCACGAACCTCGCGTCGCCGGTGCCCGACCTGGCCGTGGGTGCGCGCGGCGCGCGGCTGCTGCCCAACGCGCCGAACCCGTTCAACCCCTCGACGCGGCTCTTCTTCGAGCTCGCGGCGCCGGCCACCGTCGAGCTGCGCGTGTACGACGCGCGCGGCGCCCTGGTGCGCCGCCTCGACGCGGGCGCGCTCGCGGCGGGCGTGCACGACGTGACGTGGGACGGCGCCGACGACGCGGGCCGGCCCGTGGCGTCGGGCGTGTACCACGTGCAGCTGCGCGGGGCCCTGCCCGGCGGGCTGGTGCGCGACGTGCGCTCGATCGTGCTCGTCGAGTAGGATCCGGCCGCCCCGGCGGTCCGGCGAAGTGTCCCGGTGTCCCATTCCCACCACGGAATGGGACACTTTTTTGCGACACATGTCGGGGGTTCGGTCGTGTCCGAATCGGCGCACGGACCGTGCCGGGAAAGGTAACTCGTTGCCGAGCATTGTTTTGAAAAGTGTCCCGCAAAATGGGCACCTGCTTTGCAATAGGTGGGGTGCACCTCCCAATCCGGCTTTTTGAGCGAGGGGCCGGATTTCCAGGCGGAGGGGCTGGCAGGGCGAACCCAGCTCCTCCGCACCCCCCGAACCCGGGACTGCTTGGCGAACGCGGTCCCGGGTTCATCTTGTCCGGCAGCGAACCCCCCCCGCCGGGCGGTCGGCTTGATTTCGACCGCGTCTGATGCGACCTTTGGAGCCAAGGAGACCCCGCAAACCGGGGCCTTTCCCCCCAGTATCAGCGAGGAGGATGGGATGCATATCTCGGTCACCAGGAACCCCAATCCCCCGGCTCCCCCGACCGGCGACTACGGCTTCGGCTCCAAGTTCACGCCCCACATGTTCCTCATGGAATGGAAGGACGGCGTCTGGTCGAACCCCCGTATCGAGCCCTACCGCAATTTCAGCATCGATCCCGCGGCCAAGGTCCTGCACTACGGCCAGGAGATCTTCGAGGGTATGAAGGCCTACCGGAACAAGCAGGACGGCACCGTCCACATGTTCCGCCCCGACAAGAACGTCAAGCGGTTCAACATCAGCTGCGAGCGCATGTGCATGCCCGCGGTCGATCCGCAGCTCTTCATGACCGCGCTGGAGATGCTCATCGACATGGACCGCCACTGGGTGCCCGAGAGCCCCAATGCGCTGTACATCCGGCCGACCATGATCTCGACCCAGGTCGGGCTCGGCGTGAAGGCGAGCACCGAGTACACGTTCTTCGTCATCGTCGGCCCGGTCGGCTCGTACTTCGTGAACGGCATCAACCCCCTGCGCCTGCGCGTGGAGGAGAAGTACGTGCGCAGCGCCCACGGCGGCACCGGCTTCGCCAAGACCGGCGGCAACTACAGCGCCGCCCTGCTGCCCATCCAGCTGGCCCAGAAGGCCGGCTACGACAACATCATCTGGCTCGACGCGCGGGAGATGAAGTACGTCGAGGAGATGGGCGCCATGAACATCTGCTTCGTGTACGACGACCACGTCATCACGGCGCCGACCGGCGACACGATCCTCAACGGCGTCACGCGCGACTCGGTGGGCGTGCTGCTGCAGGACATGGGCACCCGCTGGGTCGAGGAGCCGCCGGCCATCGCCCAGATCATCGAGGACGCCCACAGCGGCAGGCTGAAGGAAGTCTTCGCCTGCGGCACCGCGGCGGTCGTCACGCCGGTGGGCGTGATCCACTTCCAGGGCCATGACCACCAGATCGGCGACGGCGGCGAGGGGCCCCTGACGCTGAAGCTGCGCCAGACCCTGACCGGCATCCACGCCGGCGGCAGCACGCACCACCCCGAGTGGCTGCACGTAGTGCCGGTGCACGAGAACGTGTAGGGCCCGCGCGGCTCGCCGACCATCCGGCCCGCCCGGTCATCTGCCGGGCGGGCCTTTTTACGCCCGCCCGCGCGGCGACCGTGCTAACATGGTGGCCGAATGGCGCCACCCGGCGCCGCACACAGGGGGGACCATCATGACATCCCGAACCGTGCTCGCGTGGGGGCTGCTGCTCGGTCTGGCGGCGACGCCGGCCGCGGCCGTGCACCTGAACGAGGTCCGCGTCTGGCAGCCGGACACGACGTCCATGGGCGGGCCCGACGACCGCTCGAATCGCGACGCCTACGTGGAGTTCGCGGGCGAGCCCGGCGAGGACCTGGCCGGGATCCGCTTCCACACCGTTTCGGGCGGCGGCGTGGTGCAGACGAGTCTCGCCCTGCCCGCGGTCCTGCCCGCCGACGGCATCTACGCCTTCGGCATCTTCGACGCCTTCGCCTTCGAACAGCCCACCCAGTGGTGCACCGGCTACGACGACCTCATCCAGGCCCCGATGTCGTTCCCGGGCGGCCTGATCCTGTACGCGTCGAGCGACCAGACGCTGCTGCTGGTGTCCGGCGGCTGGCTCGGCGAGTTCGGTACCGATCTCGACGTCGACGACGACGGCGTGCTGGAACAGCCGCCCGGCGTGACGATCCTCGACAGCGTCGGCCTCCGGGCGCAGGGAACCGGGCACCTCTACAGCGCGCACACCATCGCCGCCCACGCCGGCGACCTCGTCGCGCGCGTCGTCGACGTGCGGGGCCGGGTGGTGCGCACCCTGGCCGCCGGCGAGGAGTTCGGCGCGGGGCGGCAGGAGCTGACCTGGAACGGCCGCGACGACGCCGGCCGGCCCTTGCCGTCGGGGGTGTATTTCTATAAGATCCAGGCAGGCGATGCGGAGGCGACCGGCCGGCTGGCCCTGATCAAGTAGGGCCCGGGGTCGCGAGCCGCGTCCGACGTTTCGAAAACGACTGATCCGCCCTGGCCGGGTGCAGAGCCGTCCGTCAGATCGTTCGTTTTCCCTGGAGCCTGTCCGCGCGAGCGGGCAGGCTCCTTGACGTCCGGGGGATCGCTCGCCCTAGGCCGCCGCCCCCCGCTTCTGCGCCCGCCACATCAGCAGCATCAGCAGGGCCGTCGAGACGATGGCCCGCACCGCATACACGGTGGCCAGGGTGCCCTTGCTCGAGAGCAGGGAGAAGGCCGGCGCCGCCAGCAGCCCCAGCCACGCCGCGAACGACTCGGTGTTTTCCGTCGCCCGCCACAGGCGGTGCACCACGGGGAAGTAGGCGATCACGAGGATGAGCTGGATCAGCAGGTGCGAGGTGGCGTGGCGACCGCTGAGGGCCCAGAAGGCGAGGATCGCGGCCACGGCGAGGGTGCAGCCGAGGTCGAAGCGCGTGAAGCGGGTCGAGGCGTCGCCGAGCACGGCGATGATGATCGCCACGTACACGCAGAGGAAGAGGTCGGCGACGTTGAGGATGTTGTCGAGAGGGGTGTAGGTGCCGCCGGCGAGGTAGGTGCCCAGGCTGCCGGCCACGGCGACCGAGAAGAAGATCCACATGGCCAGGGCGGGCCTGATGGCCCCGCGCCGGATCTGCACCGTGTAGCGCACGGCGATGAACACGTTGATCAGGACGACGGCGGCGACGGAGAAGAGCTGCACGGGGAGCCCCGATCGGTTGGGTGGTTGCCGGGAAGATGATCCGGCGGCCGGCGGCGCGCCAGCCCAATCTGCGCTTTCAAGCGGGCCCCGGGCGCATATAATGGGGAGTCAGGCCGATCCACCGTCCGCGCGGAGAAGACCCATGCAGAACCTGAAGCTCACCCGGCCCCTGGCCGTCTTCGACCTCGAGACCACCGGCATCGACGTCGAGAAGGACCGCATCGTCCAGCTCGCGATCATCCGGGTCGAGCCCTACGGGACCCGGCGCACCTTCGAGACCCTGGTCAACCCGGAGCGGCCCATTCCGCCCGAGGCCACCGCGGTCCACGGCATCAAGGACGCCGACGTGCGGGACGCGCCGACCTTCGCCCAGGTGCGGCGCGAAGTGGAGGAGCTGCTGGCCGACGCCGACCTGGCCGGCTTCAACTCGGTGAACTTCGACCAGCCCCTGCTGATGGCCGAGATGAAGCGCGCCGGCTCGGAGCTGGAGTTCCGCGGCCGCCGGCATCTGGACGCCATGCGCATCTTCCACCGCATGGAGCGCCGCGACCTGACCGCCGCCTACCGCTTCTACTGCGACAAGGAGCTCACCGGCGCCCACAACGCCCTGGCCGACACCGCGGCCACCCTCGAGATCCTCGACGCCCAGGTGGGGCGCTACGAGGAGGTGCCGGACGAGGTCGAGGCGCTGCATGCCTTCTGCAATCCGGACGAGGGGCGCTTCGTCGACCGCACGCGCAAGCTCGTGTGGAACGACCAGGGCGAGGCCGAATTCACCTTCGGCAAGTACCAGGGCCGCTCGCTCAACGCGGTGTGCGAGGAGAACCGCGGCTACCTGGAGTGGATGCTGAACAAGGACTTCAGCGAAGAGGTGAAGGGCATCCTGCGCGAGGCCCTCGGCGGCGTGTTTCCGCGGAAGGACGGCTGAGCATGGCCCGGGAAGACGGCAAGGACCAGAAGGCGCAGAACGAGATGCGCCTCGAGTTCCCCGGCGCGCCGGACGACGCGCCCGAGTTCGAGAACACGCCCCTGACCCGGGCCGAGTACATCACGGCCCTTTCGCATTTCTACCGCGCCGAGATGCACCGTTCGCTGGTGTGGCGGTCGCGCCTGGACACGACCACCAACTGGGCCATCGTGGCCACCCTCGCGATCCTCACCGCGAGCCTGAACAACCCGACCTACGCCGGCGAGGCGCTCATGCTGGGCATGCTCGCCAACATCGTCTTCCTGACCATCGAGGCCCGCCGCTTCCGCTTCTTCGACGTGTGGCGCGCGCGGGTGCGCATGCTCGAGGAGAACTTCTACGGCGGCATCCTGCGGCGCGACCAGGTCAGCCCCCTCAACTCGTGGGGCGCCCACGTGGCCGACGACCTGCTCTGCCCGCGCTTCCACCTCACCCGCCTGCAGGCCTTCCGGGCCCGCCTGATGCGCAACTTCCGCTGGATCTTCATTTTCCTGCTGTGCGCCTGGATCGTGCACCGTCTCGCGCCCCTGAGCGAGGCGAGCGGCACCGGCATGACTTCGGTGCCCGGCTGGGTGCCCGACGCGGTAGTGGCGATCATCTACCTGTCGCTGCTGGCCATCGTGATCTTCACGCCCAAGGCCCTGGCGCCCGAGGTGGCGTACTGGCCGGACCCGGAGCATCCGGGCGAGGACATCTCCTCGCTGGACGTGTGATTCCGCGGCTGGATCCCGGCCTGCATGCGAAGGCCCCGGGCGACGACGCCCGGGGCCATTGCGTCGGCGGGCGGTCCGGCTACCAGCGCGTGATGCCGCGCACGCACAGGAAGCGCGCGTAGGCGATCTCGCCGATGGCCACCAGGTAGATGACCACCGTGAAGATCACGGCGCCGGAGCCCATGAGCGCCGCGCCGTCCTTCATGCCGAAGTTGTGGATCGAGGTGGCGATCAGGGAGAGCAGGGCCACGAAGAAGAGCGGTCCGGCGACCCGGCGACGCAGCAGCAGCGCGATCGAGCCGGCGACGGCGCCCCAGACGGCGAGGGCCCAGGTGGCGTCGACCCAGGTGGGGAAGCCGTAGAAGAACTCGAGCTGCTCGGGCGTGAACTGGCTCATGTACGACTCGTTGCGCGTCTGGGTCATGAGGTAGTCGAAGGCCCCCATGAGGTTCCACAGCAGGGTGACGATGCCCACGATCCACAGGTGTTTGGGGGCGGGCTTGGTTCGGGATTCGGTCATGATCGCCTCCAGGGCGGGGTGGGGGTCGGCGGCCGAGTATGGCCCCAAACAAGTCCGGGAATCAATCTCAACTCGCCGCCGGCGGTCGGATCAGATCTGACCGACCGGTGGCCAGTTTCAACCCCCGCCCGCCGGCGGGCGGAGTCCGTCCCGGCCGAAACCCGCCCCAATCCCCCCATTCGAGGCGTTACGGGAACCCTTTAGCGGCACGCCCCTTGCGAGTCGCGCGGCGGAGCAATGCGCCGTTTCCGGTCGGAAGCGGCCCCGTGTCCGTCGGCGGCAGCCGGGCGGACGGTGCGCGCGACAGAAAGGCGACCCATGGCCACAGGGGACCAGTTCAGCGGCAGATCGGTGCTCGTCACCGGGGGCACCGGCTCGTTCGGGCAGGCGTTCACGCGGCGCATCCTGGCCGAGTCGAACCCGCGCCGGCTGATCATCTTCAGCCGCGACGAGCTCAAGCAGTCGGAGATGCGCCGGGCCTTCCCGCCCGAGGCGCACCCCAACATCCGCTTCTTCATCGGCGACATCCGCGACAGGGACCGCCTGTACCGCGCCCTGCAGAAGGTGGACATCGTGGTGCACGCGGCGGCGCTCAAGCAGGTCGACACCGCCGAGTACAATCCCTTCGAGGCGGTGCGCACCAACGTCCTCGGCTCGCAGAACGTGATCGACGCGGCCATCGACTGCGGCGTGCGCAAGGTGTTGGCGTTGAGCACCGACAAGGCGGCCAACCCCATCAATCTCTACGGCGCGACCAAGCTCGCCGCCGACAAGCTCTTCACCGCCGCCAACAACTACGCGGGCGCCGACAGCACGCGCTTCGCCGTGGTGCGCTACGGCAACGTGCTCGGCAGCCGCGGCAGCGTGGTGCCCCTGTTCACCAAGCTGCGCGCCTCGGGCACGATCCCCATCACCGATCCGCGCATGACCCGTTTCTGGATCACCATCGACCAGGCCGTGGCGTTCGTCTTCGCGCGCCTGGCCGGGATGCGCGGGGGCGAGGTCTTCGTGCCCAAGATCCCGAGCATGAAGCTGGCCGACATGGCGCGCGCCATCTGCCCCGACTGCGAGCAGCACGTGGTGGGGGTGCGTCCGGGCGAGAAGATGCACGAGGTGATGGTGCCCGCCGACGAGGCGAGCCACACGGTCGACATGGGCGACCACTACGTGATCCTGCCGGCGTTCCACCACTGGGAGGGCGCCGGGTACATGGCCAACTACGGCGGCGAGCCCGTGCCCGAGGGCTTCGTCTACAGCTCCGAGACCAACGAGCACTGGCTGGGCGAGGGCGAGTTCCTCGAGCTGGTGGGACTGAAACCGACGGCGGCCTCGCGGCGGCCCGAGCCCGTGGGCGCCTGATGCGGCGACCCGTCCGGACCGGATCCGCAGCGCGAACCCGACAAGGAAGCGACATGACGCACACGACCGGAACCACCACCACCGCGACGCCGGCCGCCACGGGGCAGCTCGCCCACTGGTCGGCCGACTTCGGCGACGCCTACACCGAGCGCAACGTCGTGGCCTGGCGCGACCGCCTCGCCGGTTTCCGCACCGTGCTGGGCGACCTGCCGGTGTCGTCGGTCCTCGAGGTGGGTTGCAACCGGGGGCACAACCTGCAGGCCCTGGCGCACCTGCATCCGGACGCCGCCATCGTGGGCATCGAGCCCAACGCGACCGCGCGCGCCGTCGCCGCGGGGAACGGCTGCGACGCGCGCCCCGGCGACGCCTTCGCGCTGCCGGTGGCGGACGGCGCCTTCGATCTGGTGTTCACGGCCGGCGTGCTGATCCACGTGGCCCTGCCCGACCTGCCGCGGGCCCTCGACGAGATCCACCGCGCGGCGCGGCGCTGGGTGCTGGCCATCGAGTACTTCGCCGACACCGAGACGTCGATCCCGTACCGCGGCCGCGACGACCTGCTCTGGAAGCGCGACTTCCGCGACCACTATCGCCGCCGCTTCGCCGACCTGGCCCTGGTGGGCGAGGGCTACCTCGACGCCGCGAGCGGCTTCGACCGCTGCCACTGGTGGCTGTTCGAGAAGCCGGGGGCGGGCGCCTGATGGCGGCCCGGGAACAGGGCATCGGCCTGCTCGTGATCCGCGCCGACGCCGGACCGGTGATCGGCACCGGCCACGTGCTGCGGGGCCTGGCCCTGGCTGCGGCCTGGCAGGCGCGCGGGGGCGCGGTGCTGCTGCTCAGCCATGCCATGCCGGGCGAGCTCGCGCGGCGCGTCCGCGAGGCCGGGGTCGAGGTGGCCGATCCGGGGGCCCGGCATCCGGCCGCCGGCGATCTGGCCGCCACCGTGCGTTGCGCCCGCGACCGCCGCGCGGCGGCGCTGGTGCTCGACGGCTACTTCCTCGATCCGGGCTACCAGCGCGGTGCGGGTGCGGCCGGCTGTCCGGTGCTCGTGCTCGACGACCACCGGCACCACCCGCACTACGACGCCGACCTGCTGCTCAACCAGAACCACGGCGCCGAGGGCCTCGACTACGTGACGAACGAGGGCTGCCGGCTGCTGCTGGGCGCGCCCTACACCCTGCTGCGGCCGGAGTTCCTGGCCGCCCGGCCCCGGGAACGCGACCGGCCCCACGGCGGGCCCTTCCACCTGCTGGTCACCCTCGGCGGCAGCGACGTGGCGACGCTGGTGCCGCGCCTGCTCGAGGGCATCAGCGACCCCGAGCTGGACGTGACCATCGCCGCGGGCTCGTCGAGCGCCAACCTGGCCGCGCTGGAGGCGTGGGCCGCGGGTTCACCGCTGCGCCCCCGCGTGGTGAGCGCCGCCGCCGACATGCCGCGCCTCATGAACCGGGCCGATCTGGCCCTCAGCGGCGCCGGGACCACGGCCTGGGAGCTGGCCTACCTGGGCGTGCCCGCGCTGCTGGTCGAACTGGCCGACAACCAGGCGCCCATCGCCGAGGCCCTGTCCGACAGCGGCGCGGCCATCGCCCTGGGGCCCGTGGCCGGCTGCAACCGCTGGCACATCGCCTCCCTGGTGGGCGCGCTGCGCGGCACCTCCGAGCGCCTGCACCAGATGTCGCGGGCCGGACGCGATCTCATCGACGGCCGCGGCGCCCTGCGCGTCGTGGACGCCCTGCTCGACGCGCGACGCCATGGCGGGCGCGGGATGCGGCCCCCGCAGGAGGTGACGGCGTGAGCATCGCCATCGTCGACGCCGGGCTGGGCAACCTGCGCTCGGTGGCCAACGCCGTGGCGGCGCTGGGCGCGGCGCCGGCCATCGTGCGCAGCCCGCACGACCTGGCCGCCGCCGACGCGATCATCCTGCCCGGCGTGGGCGCCTTCGGCGACGGCATGCGGCGCCTGCGCGCCGGCGGCTGGGTGCCCGCCCTCGAACAGGCGGTGCTCGGCGAGGGCAAGCCCTTCCTGGGCATCTGTCTCGGCATGCAGCTGCTCGCGAGCCGCGGCACCGAACACGGCGACCACGCCGGACTCGGCTGGCTCGACGGCACCGTGACCCGCCTGCCCGGCGGCGATCCGGCCGTGCGCGTGCCCCACGTGGGCTGGAACGACGTCGAGATCGCGGGCGACGGCGGCATGTACGCCGGCTGCGGCCCGGCGCCCGACTTCTACTTCGTGCACTCGTACCGCTTCGAGCCCGCCGACCCGGCGGTGGTGACCGGCTGGTGCACCCACGGCGTGCGCTTCGCGGCGAGCGTGGCGCGCGGGAACATCCGGGCCGTGCAGTTCCATCCGGAGAAGAGCCAGGGGGCGGGCATGGCCGTGCTGCGCAACTTCCTCCCGGCGGTTCCGGCGACGCCGGCGGCCCCGGTGATCCTGGAGGTGACGATGTGCTGAAGCATCGTCTCATCCCGGTGCTGCTGCTGAAGGACGGCCAGCTCGTGCGCAGCGAGGGCTTCGCCACGCACCAGATCATCGGCGATCCGTACCACGAGGTGGCGCGGTTCAACGAGTGGAACGTCGACGAGATCATCTACCTCGACATCTCGCGCGGCGACCGCTACGACCTCGGCCGCAGCGACACGCGTTCGGCCGAGATGGGCGATCCGCTGGACATTCTTGCGGAGGTGAGCCGCACCTGCTTCATGCCCCTGTGCTGGGGGGGACGTCTGCGCACTCTCGACGACATCCGGTCGGTCATCAGCCGGGGCGCCGACAAGGTGGCCCTGTGCACGGCGGCCCACGCGACGCCCGGGCTGATCACGGCGGCGGCCGAGGCGTTCGGGGCCCAGGCCGTGGTCGTGTGCCTCGACGTGAAGGGCGGCACGGTGTGGGTCGAGGGCGCGACGGTCGACACCGGTCGCGACCCGGTGGCGTTCGCGCGCGACGTGGTCGCGCGGGGCGCGGGGGAGATCCTGCTGCAGGCGGTGGAGCGCGACGGCGCGGGCGAGGGCTACGACACCGAGCTGATCGCGGCGGTGAGCGCCGCGGTGCCGGTGCCGGTGATCGCCCTCGGCGGCGTCGGCCGCTACGAGCACTACGCCCGCGGCATCGGCGCGGGGGCGGCGGCCGTGGCCGCAGCCAACATCTGGCATTTCAAGGAACTGAGCGATCGCGGCGGCAAGCGCGCCCTGGCGGGGGCGGGCGTGGCCGTGCGCGGCTTCGGGAAGGGTTGATCCGATGCAGTACTGCACGAAGTGCGTGTACCCCGCGGCCTCGGCCACGGCGCTGACCTTCGACGACGACGGCGTCTGCAGCGGCTGCCGCACGGCCGCGGTGCGCGACCAGCTCGACTGGGACGCCCGCTGGCAGGACTTCCTCGAGACCGTCGACGCCTACCGCAGCGACACGAACTACGACATCCTGGTGCCGGTGTCCGGCGGCAAGGACAGCTACTACCAGGTGCACGTGGTGAAGGAGCTCGGCCTGAAGCCCCTGCTCGTCACCTATCACGGCAACAACTACACCGAGGACGGCACCTACAACCTGCTGCGCATGCGCGAGGTCTTCGACTGCGACCACGTGATCGTCGAGCCGGGCGTGGACGTGCTGCGGAAGATGAACCGCATCGGCTTCCGGCTGCAGGGCGACATGAACTGGCACGCCCACTGCGGCATCTTCACGGTGCCGATCCAGGTGGCGGTGCGGTACCGGGTGCCGCTGATCCTGTGGGGCGAGCACGGGTTCATGGACCTGGGTGGCATGTACTCGTTCCGCGACTACGTCGAGTTCACGGCCAAATTCCGCAAGGAGCACGCCCTGCGCGGCTTCGACTGGCACGACTTCACCGACGAGGGCCTGGCGCAGCTGGGCCGGCCGGAGCTCGCCGAGGGCCTGCGCGCGAAGGACCTGCTCTGGGCGCAGTACCCCACCGACGACGAGATCGACGCGCTGGGCGTGCGCGGCATCTACCTGAGCAACTTCGTCAGGTGGGAGGCCAACGACCACGTGAAGATCGTCTCGGAGAAGTACGGCTGGCGGCCGGCGCAGACGCCCTTCGAGCGCACCTACCGCACCATGAGCAACCTGGACGACATGCACGAGAACGGCATCCACGACTACCTGAAATTCGTGAAGCTGGGCTACGGCCGGGGCACCGACCACAGCTGCAAGGACATCCGCGCCGGCCTGATCTCCCGCGACGAGGGCATCGCCCACGTGCAGCGCTACGACCACGTGAAGCCGCGCCGCGATCTCGAGCGCTGGCTGGACTACGTGGGCCTGACCGAGACCGAGTTCGACCGCGTGTGCGACGGCTTCCGCGACCGCCGCGTGTGGCGCATCGAGAACGGCCGTTGGGTGAAGGACACCTTGTGGGGCGAACCCTGCGTGGACCAGCCGGTGACGGCCGACGCGGCCGAGGAGGTGCGGGCATGAAGACCGTGGCCATCATCCAGGCCCGTCTGGGCAGCACGCGCCTGCCGGGCAAGGTGCTGCGCGAACTGGGCGGCAAGCCCATGCTCGAACGGGTGGTGCGGCGGGTGCGGCGGGCCGCGACCCTCGACCAGGTGGTCGTGGCGACGACCGGCCTCGACGGCGACCGCCCCGTGGTCGAGCTGTGCGACGAGCTGGGCGTCGACGTGTGGCGGGGATCGGAGCACGACGTGCTCGACCGCTTCCACGGCGCGGCGCGGGCCACCCGGGCCAACGTCGTGGTGCGCATCACCGCGGACTGCCCGTTCATCGATCCCGGCGTCATCGACCAGGTGGTCGGCGAGTACCGCGAGCGCCTGCCCGAGGTCGATTACGCCAGCAACGTCGCCCCGGTGCGCTGCTGGCCACGGGGTCTGGACACCGAGGTGTTCGGCTTCGCGACCCTGAACCGGATCTGGCGCGAGGACGACGACCCGGCCCGCCGCGAGCACGTGACGCCGTTCATCTACCGGCACCCCGAACTGTTCCGTCTGCACAACGTGGTGGGGCCCGGCGACGAGTCGCACCACCGCTGGACCGTGGACACGCCCGAGGACCTCGCCCTCGCGGCGGCCGTGTACGACCACTACGGCCACGACCTCTTTTCCTGGCGCGACGTCCTTGCGCTCGTGCGGCAGCAGCCGGAGCTGAGCGCGCTGAACGCCCACGTCGAACAGAAGGCGCCGGTGTAGCACATGGTCAAGGATCGGGCAGGGGAACGGAATCAGGCGCGGGCGGGGCGGCGGAAGTGCAGCACGCCGTCGTGTTCGCGGTCGAGCGTCAGGCCGGCGTGCTCGGCGACGCGGATCGACGCGGTGTTGCCGGCCCTGACCTCGGCCCGCAGGGGACCGGGCAGGCGGTCGGCGAGCAGCCGGACCATGGCCTTGGCGACGCCTCGTCCGCGGGCCGGCGGCGCCACGGTCCAGGACAGCTCCCAGGTGTCGGTGCCCGGATCGCGATCGGCCCGCACGACACCCACCGGCTCGTCGCCGCTCTGGGCGACCAGGAGCAGCCGGTCGGGGCTGGCGAGGGAGGCGGCGAGCCAGGCCGTGTGCTCGGCTTCGCCCACCGCGGCAGGGTTGTGGCTGGCCCGGCGCGTCTCGGGGTCGTTGCGCCAGGCGCGCAGCAGGGGGGCGTCGGCGGTGGTCGCGTCCCGCAACTCGATTTTTCCGGCCATGGTGCTGCCTCCGGTGACGGGGCGCGGCGCCCCGGACCCGCGGACCATACACCAAGGCACGCCGCCTGGGGAGGAGGGAACGCGATGAACGACGCCGGACATCCCGCGCCCGCCCCGGTGCGCCTCGGCGACCGCGAGGTCGGTCCCGGCCGGCCCGTGTTCGTGGTGGCCGAGCTGTCGGCCAACCACGGCCACGACTACGACACGGCCCGGCGGCTGGTCGAGGCCGCGGCCCGCGCCGGCGCCGACGCCGTCAAGGTGCAGACCTACACGCCGGACACCCTGACCATCGCCTGCGACCGGCCGGAGTTCCGCATCGGCACCGGTACCCAGTGGGAAGGCCGCACGCTCCACGACCTGTACGCCGAGGCCCACATGCCCTGGGACTGGCAGCCGCGCCTCATGGCGGCCGCCGCCGAACTGGGCGTGCCGCTGTTCTCGACCCCCTTCGACGAGAAGGCGGTCGACTTCCTCGAGGACATGGGCGTGGCCTGCCACAAGATCGCCAGCTTCGAGCTGGTCGATCTGCCGCTGATCCGCAAGGCCGCGGCCACGGGCAAGCCGCTGATCATGTCGACGGGCATGGCGTCGGCCGACGAGGTGGCGGAGGCGGTGGCGACGGCCCGCGCGGCCGGCGCCGGCGGCCTGGTGCTGCTCAAGTGCACGAGCGCCTACCCGGCCACCCCCGACAGCATGAACCTGCGCACCATCGGCGACCTGGCCGCGCGCTTCGGCGTCCCGGCCGGCCTGTCCGACCACACCCTGGGCATCGCCGTGCCCGTGGCCGCGGTGGCGCTGGGCGCCTGCATGGTGGAGAAGCACATCACCCTGCGCCGGGCCGACGGCGGCCCCGACGCGGCGTTCTCCCTGGAGCCGGACGAGTTCGGCGCCATGGTGCAGGCCGTGCGCGTGGCGGAACAGGCCCTGGGCGAGGTGCGCTACGGCGTGGGCGTGAGCGAGGAGGCGAGCCGCGTCTTCCGGCGCTCGCTCTTCGTGGTGGCGGACGTGGCGGCGGGCGAGGAACTGACGACGGAGAACGTCCGGGCCATCCGGCCCGGCTACGGATTGCACACGCGGCACCTGGACGAGGTGCTGGGCCGCAGGGCGTCCCGCGACATCGCGCGGGGCACGCCCCTGGGCTGGGAACTGGTGGCGAGCGGCGATCCGGCCGCGGCAACGATCGGGAGCGGAACATGAGCGAGAACAGACTGAGCGAATGGCGCGAAGAGGAGTACCTGGCGGCGAACCCCGACGTGCAGGAGTCCGTCGCCCGGGGCGAAGTGGCCGACGGCTACACCCACTGGGTCACCTGCGGGCAGTTCGAGAACCGGCCCGGCGCCGCCCTGACGACCGGCGCCGCGGGCACGACGCGCTACTGCACCGACCCCTGGATCAATGCGGAGTTCGATCCGGCCGGGTCGGTCAAGATGTGCTGCATGAACAATCTCCACGAGAACCTCGACGACTTCGCCGACCTCGAGCAGCTGCGCCAGGCGGACGCCTTCCGCCAGCTCCGGCACGACCTCCTGACCGGCAACCTGTCGGCCGCGTGCCGGGCCTGCCACATCCGGCCGACGGTGCCGACGCAGCGCTTCGTGCGCAACATCTGCGGCTACGACCAGGGGCGCATCTCGCCCCTGAACCCGGGCCAGCTGACGACCGCCCGCGTCGACATCAACGAGCAGTGCAACCTGCGCTGCGTGTACTGCGCCGTGAGCCAGCC
>JAGRNP010000017.1:0-1985 GCA_020440705.1 bacterium
GAAGGAGTGGGACGAGCACGAGCTCGACTTCCGCGAGATCTCGGGCAACGTGCGCCTGGCCGCGCGCGACCTCGAGACGATGCTCCACCAGTCGCACTTCTCGGGCCTGGACCCCGACCGCAAGGACCGCATCACGCCGCTCCTGGACAAGGGCTACTTCCCGGACATCGAGGACATCACCGGCATGGCCGACGTGATCTTCCAGGAGATCCGGCTCGCGGGGCAGGTCTCGCTGCACCGGGGCGAGTACATCGCCCGCGACGGCGGCACCGTCACCGGCGACGTGCTCACCCTCGGCCGCTTCACCGCCGCCTACGAGAAGGACGGCGAGGTGGGCTTCCTGAGCTGGTCGCCCGAGGGCGGCCGTTTCTACGCCATGACCGACCTGCCGCGGGGCAGCATCGGCCGCGACCTCAAGGGCTACCTGCACGGCGACCGCGAGGTGGTGCCCATCGACATGACCGCCGGCAACGCCCTGCGCCAGATCACCCACCAGACCAGCTTCCTCGAGCAGCTCGAGAACGGCGGGCCCATCGTGTGGCCCATCGTCGGGCTCGCGGTGGTCGCCCTGTTCATCGTCCTGGCCCGGATCTTCTTCCTGAACCGGATCCACGCCAACACCGACCGCTTCATGACCGAGGTCAACGGCTACGCCGCCAAGGGCGAGTGGGAGGCGGCCGAGGATCTCGTCGACCGCCACAGCAAGCGCCGTTCGCCGGTCTTCTCGGTGATCAAGGCGGGCCTGTCGGTGCGGAAGAAGGATCGCGAGACGCAGGAGAGCGTCCTGCAGGAGGCCATCCTGCGCGAGATGCCGCGGGTCGAGGCCGGCCTGTCGGTGCTCGCGGTGCTCGGCGCCGTGGCACCGCTGCTCGGCCTGCTCGGCACCGTCACGGGCATGATCAACACCTTCCGCGTGATCACGCTCTTCGGCACCGGCGACCCCAAGCTCATGTCCGGCGGCATCTCCGAGGCCCTGGTCACCACCGAGCTGGGCCTGATGGTGGCGATCCCCATCATGCTGGCCCACACCTTCCTCTCGCGCCGCAGCGACCACATCATCGGCGACATGGAGGAGAAGGCGGTGCAGCTGGTGAACATCATCCAGATCCGGCGCGAGGAGAAGACCCTCGTCGCGGCGGGCGGGGGCGGGAACGCATGAACACGCCGGCGCTGCGCGACACCCTCTGGGCCACCTGGGACTACCTCGTCCAGGGTGGCTGGGTGATGGTGCCCATGGTCGTCGCCTCGCTCGCCATGTGGACCCTGATCCTCGAGCGCTGGCGCACCTACCAGCGCTATTCCGGGCGCGACATCGAGAAGGTCGACGCCCTGTGGGCCCTCGATCACGACCGCCTGCCCGACGACCGCCACGGCCTGCGGGCCACCCTGCTGCGCCGCTTCCTGGCCGCGCGCTCGGGCCGGCCGCGCGTCGACGAGCTCGTGCTGAACCACACCTCCGAGCGCATGCGCCGCCAGCTGCGGGGACGTCTCGCCGTGATCGGCGTGCTCGCGGCCATCGCGCCGCTGCTCGGCCTGCTGGGCACGGTGCTCGGCATGATCCAGACCTTCGACGTCATCGCGGTCTTCGGCACGAGCAACGCCCGCGCCATGGCCGGCGGCATTTCGGTGGCCCTCATCACGACCCAGACCGGCCTGCTCGTGGCCATCCCGGGGCTCTTCCTCAGCGGTTCCCTGAACCGCCGCGCCACGCGCCTCGAGAGCACCCTCGACGAGTTCACCCTTTCCCTCGGGCGCGCCCTCCAGGACGGGCCCGGCGGCGGCATGGGGCCCGACGGACCGGACGTCCCCCCCCTGGCCGCCATGGAGGCTTCGGCGTCATGATCAACGTGCGCAAGACGCTGCGCGGCGGCAGCGACAAGGTCGACATCAACATGGGCCCCCTGGTCGACATGGTCTTCCTGCTGCTGATCTTCTTCGTCGTCACCACGAGCTTCGTCAAGGAGTCGGGCATCGACGTGTCGCGC
>JAGRNP010000017.1:1993-4204 GCA_020440705.1 bacterium
CGACATGGTCTTCCTGCTGCTGATCTTCTTCGTCGTCACCACGAGCTTCGTCAAGGAGTCGGGCATCGACGTGTCGCGCTCGACGGCCGCCTCGGCCGAGATCAAGGAGCGGGGCACGATCATGGTCGGCGTCTCGCCCGAGGGCGAGGTCTACTTCGACGGCAAGAAGGTCGACGTGCGCTCGGTGCGCGGCCTGGTCGAGCGGGCCCTGGCCGAGGACCCCGAGGGCGGCGTGGTCATCGTGGCCGACCGGGCCTCGGAGACCGGCGCCGTCGTGGGCGTCATGGACCAGTGCCGCCTCGCGGGCGCCAAGAACGTGAGCCTCGCCGCCAAGCAGGAGAGCGAGGGCTGATGACGACCCTGGCCCACAACCCGTTCGTGCTGCGCCTGCGGAGCCTGGCGGTCCACGGGGGCCTCGTCGTGGCCGCCGTGGCGGTGAACATCTTCCTCTTCGCGCTGGTGGGCTTCCTGACCAACGAGAACCGCAACGACCAGGACATCACCGAGCCGGTGGGGGTCAGCCTGGTCAACCTGGCGCCGCCCGAGCCGCCGAAGCAGGAAGAGGTGAACGAGCCCGAGCCGCCGCCGCCGGCCGCCGAGAAGCCCGACTTCACGCCCGACCTGTTCCAGCCGGCCATCGCCGGCCCGGGCGTGGGCGACCTCGTCGTCGGCCTGAACATCGGCGACGTCGACACGCGCGAGGACCCGTCCGAGATGATCTTCGACTCGGTCGACCTCGACCAGGCGCCCCAGGCGACGGTGCGCATTCCGCCCGAGTACCCGTTCAAGGCGCGCGAGCGCGGGGTCGAGGGCTACGTGGCGGTGAAGTTCCTGGTCCGGGCCGACGGCTCGGTGGGGAACGTGAACGTCCTGAAGGCCAAGCCGGAAGGGTACTTCGAGGAAGAGGTGCGCCGGGCGCTGCCCCGCTGGAAGTTCCAGCCGGGCACCATCGCCGGCGAGCCCGTGCCCTCGTGGGTGGTGACGACGCTGCGGTTCGACCTGAATTGACCGGAGGGAGCCGGCTGAAGGGAGGGCCGTCCGAGATGGAGAGTGTCGCGATGCGCAAGATGCTGAGACAGTCCCTGGAATGGCTCCTGCCCTGGATCATCGGGGTGGGGCTGATCTGGTTCGTCGTCACGCCCGGCGATGCCGCCGAGTCGGTGCCGGCGGAAGACGCCGCGGCCGCCGTGACGTCCGGCGAGGCGAACGGCGACGCGCCGGCGAGCCTCTACGACCTGGCGAACCTGCCCCGCAAGCTGCGCAAGGTCGTCTTCCGCGCCGCCACCTACGGCAAGCGCCGCGAGCCGCAGAAGGCCGTCGACCTGCTCACCGGGCACCTGCGCGACCATCCCGATCAGGACCACTACCTGTTGCGCCTGCACCTGGCCCAGAACCTGGCCGACCTCGACGAGACGGCCCTGGCCCGCGAGCACTACCGCAGATCGGTGCAGCTTGAGCCCGACCTCGACCGCGGCTGGCTCGGCCTGGCCGACACGTCGTACGATCTGGAGGATTTCGAGCTCGCCGGCGACGCCTTCGTGCAGGGCTACCGCACCTCGCCCGAACACCCGTCCCAGGTGCTGTACTTCGCGGGCGCGGCCTACCTCATGGGCAACGAGACCGAACGCGCGGTCGATGTCTTCACCGAGCTGACCAGCGGCGACGCGGGCTTCCCCCAGCTGCCGTGGTACCGCGGGCTGGTCATCGCCGCGGCGCGTCTCGGCCGGCCGGAACGGGCCGACGCCGCCGTCGCCCGCATGGTCGACACGTTCGCCGAGGAGCCCGACGCCTGGTACCTCAAGTACCAGCACGAGGCCGGCAAGAAGAACTACCGCGAGGCCGCCGTGTCCCTGCGCTTCGTCGGCTTCCTGCGCGAGCTGACTCCGGCCGAGACCCAGCAGCTCGGCGACCTCTACGTGGTGCTCGGCGTGCCCTGGCTCGCCAGCCGGCAGTACGCCGCCGCCCTGGGCGACAGCGCCCGGGCCGAGGAGTGGGAGCGGTTGGGTTCGGCCCTCGTCGCGGCCCACGAGACCGACGCGGCCCTCGACGTGCTCAACGAGGCCCTGGCCGCGGAGGAGTCGCCGCGGCTGTGGGCCCTGTTGGGCGACATCCACTACCTGCGTCAGGAATACGCCCAGGCCCGCGAGGCCTTCGCCCGCATCGCGGACCGGGACGAGTCGGGGCGCGCCCTGCTCATGGAGGGCTACTGCG
>JAGRNP010000017.1:4304-50035 GCA_020440705.1 bacterium
CTGCTCAACAACGGGCGGGGGCTGGGCCTGCTCTCGGCGCGGGTCCTCGAGCGCAACGCCGCCGAGCCCGGCTTCGCACCCCGCGAGACCCTGCAGAACGTCGCCTCGCTGCTGGGCCTGGAGAACGTCGTCGCCCTGCACCCGCCCGCGGACGAGCCCACCGGCCACCTCTCCGTCGTCGCCTGCTTCCTGGCTCCCGACCTGATCGTCGTCGGCCGCGACGGGGCCCGCGCCGACGCCGCCACCGCCGACCATCTCGACGGTCTGGCCCGCGAACTGGCCGGCGCGCCGACCCTCGTCGGGCCCCTGCGCGTCGCGCGGATTCCCCAGCCCGACCACCGCGACGGCGTGTGGCGCTCGTACACGGAGATCGTCTTCGCCAACGGCGTCGTGCTCGTGCCCGTCTACCCCGACCACTGCCCCGACCTCGACGCCGAGGCGCTGGCCGTCTACCGCCGCCTGCTGCCCGACCGCCGCATCGAGCCGATCGACGCCTCGGCCCTGGCCCGCCGCGGCGGCGGCCTGCACCGCGTCACGGTGAACGTGCCGGCGAGCCGCGGCCTGGGCGACGGGCCCTGACGTCGAGGGGTCGCGCCACCAAGGACGAAGGCCCCGGCGGATGCCGGGGCCTTCCCGTCCAGCAGCGGATACCGACTAGAATTCGAAGTACCGCCAGAACATCTCGGTGGTCCACTCGTTCGCGTTGGTGTCCTCCTCGCGGTTCGACATGTGCACGGGACCCAGGGTGGGCGAGACCCACATGGTGTCCCGCTGCACGAACGCGGGCGAACCGCCGACCGCCACGTCCAGCACGTGGATCACGCGGAAGACGTTCTTGTAGTACAGGTTCTCCGAACCGAAGGAATCGATGGGCATGTCTTCCGGCCCGGATACCGAACCGTTCAGGGTGGCGGAGAAGGTGCCTTCGCCCGGAACGGTCACGGTCGTGCTGCCGGACCAGGTTCCGGCCGAGACGGGCAGGGGCAGCACGTTCAGCGGTGAATCGAAGAGGTTCTCCGTCCCGCCGTCGGCGAACCCGATCCACTCCAGCCGGTTCGACTGGCGCCGGTAGAGTTCGTAGCTGCCGGTCGGAGTCGTGAAGCCCTCGTCGGCGTACTCCGCGAGGCGGATCGAGCCGTTGCCCTGCACGTCGACCTGCCGGAACTCGCCGCCGAAGTCCGACCATTCGGGCACGTCGTTGCCCAGGGTGCCGCCGGCGTAGGCCGCCTCGTAGATGTAGCGGTAGCCGTCGCTGGTCGGGTAGTAGTCCGGCGTGCCGGACACCGTCGCCGACCAGGTCCACGGCGTGGTCTGCACGTTGCCGTTGGCGTCGGTGAAGGAGGCGAAGGTCACCTCGCAGGGCAGGCCGGCCGGCAGCGGCGAGGGCAGGGCCACCGTGACGGTGGTCATGTCCGCCGACCAGGTCGGACTGACGTTCGACGCGACCATGACCAGGGCGAACTCCACGTTCCAGGCGCTCGGCTCGAAGTCGTTCGGATCCATGGGTTCGCTGAACACGATGGTGAACGAGCCGGCGTCGGCGGCGAACGTCGACCCGCTCGCGGGCGTGGTCGAGACGACCGTCGGCGGCGTGGTGTCCACCTCGTTGCTCGTGGTGAAGCTGAAGCTCGCCGGTGTCCCGAGGGTCGTCTCATTGGTCGACATCACGTTCGCCCCGAAGGTGACGGTGATCTCGGTGTCGGCCGGCAGGTCCGACTCGGGCATGAGCGTGACCGTCGAGCCGTCGACCGTCACGCCGAACGGGTAGTTCGCCTTGGTGACGTCGCTGATGGTGGTGTTGGCCGCCACCGATCCGGCCGAGATGTTCTGGGAGAAGAGGGCCTGGATGTTGGCGGAGCGGTTCACGCCCGTGGCGCCGTTTGCCGGATTGGTGTCCAGGACCGACAGGACGCTCGAGAACACCCAGAAGTCGAAGGTGTAGGCGGCCAGGGCGTTGCCGGCCGCGTCCTGCAGGCCGGTGCCGAGGGTCACCGTCACGTGGGCGCCGTCGGCCCAGGGATCGTGGTTCACGGCCAGGGTGCGGTCGTTGGTCCAGGTCATGTCGGTGATCGCGCCGCTCGACAGGGTGACCTGCCCGCTCTCCGAGCCGGCCGACATGGCCTCGTTGAAGTTGATGGTGATCGTGGCGGTGGGGGAGACGCCCGTGTCGGCGTCCTGGGGCTGGGTGCCCGAAACCTGGGGAGCGGTGGTGTCGCTGCCGCCGCCGCCGCCGGGATTGGCGGGGTCGTCGCTGCTGCTGCAGGCGGAAAGCCCGCAGCTCAGGGCGAGCAGGATCATCATGGACAGGATCGTGGTTTTGCGAAGCATGCCGGCCTCCTGTGGGTGGGGTCACGGGCCAATTCCGCACACCGTAACCCCGAAGCCCGCGGCCCCGCAACAGATGATCGGGCGCGCCGGGTACCAGAATGAGTTTTTCAACAGCCTGCTAGTCCCCGTAGATGGCCACGCCGCCGCTGCCGTCGGCCTTGCGCCAGCCCCGGTACATGCCGGGCGTGTTGAAGACCATGGCGATGTTGCCCGCGGCGTCGAGGGCGACGACGCCGCCGGTGGCCCGCTGCGCCACCAGATCCCGCATGATCACCTGCTCCGCCGCCTCCTGCAGGCCGAGTCCGCCGTAGGCCATGCGCGCGGCGATGTCGTGGGCCACCGCGTTGCGGATGAAGTATTCGCCGTGCCCCGTGGCGGAGACCCCGCAGGTGGCGTTGTCGGCCCAGGTGCCCGCGCCGATCACCGGCGAGTCGCCGATGCGGCCCCACAGCTTGTAGGTCATGCCCCCGGTCGAGGTGCCGGCGGCGATGTTGCCGTCGCGGTCGAGGGCCACGCAGCCCACGGTGCCGTGCTTGCGGTCGGGGTCGGCGGTGGCCTCCGCAGCGGCCTTCTCGCGCGCCTTCAGGAACGACTCCCAGCGCCGCTCGGTGCGGAAATACGCCGGATCGACGATCTCGAGCCCGACCTCCGCCGCGAAGGCCTCGGCACCCTCGCGGGCCATCATCACGTGGGGCGACTTCTCCATCACCGCCCGCGCCGCGCTGATGGGGTTGCGCACCGTCGTCACCCCCGCCACGGCGCCGGCGTCGCGGTCGCGGCCGTCCATGACCGAGGCGTCCATCTCGTTGGCCCCGTTGGCCGCGAAGACCGCACCCTTGCCCGCGTTGAACAGGGGCGAGTCCTCCATGAAGCGGATCGCCGCCTCCACCGCGTCGAGGCTCGAACCGCCGGCCTCGAGCACGGCCGCGCCCGCGTCGAGGGCCTTGCCGAGCTTGTCCCGGTAGGCCAGCTCCGCGCCCGTGTCCATGGTCTCGCGCGTGATGACGCCGGCGCCGCCGTGGATCACGAGGGCCCAGGGGGTCTCGGCCGCCGCCGGAACGCAGGCGGCGGCCACGAGGGCCGCCGCCAGGAGCATGCGCTGCAGGTGCCGCATCGCCCTACTCCACTTCCAGCACGAGGTACCGCAGCATGCCGCCGCGCTCGAGATGGAACACCGCCGGCTCGCCGTAGGGGGCGTCTTTGACCAGCTGCTTCAGCGAGCGCAGGCCCTTCACCGGCTGGCCGTTCATGGTGTAGATCACGTCGCCGGGCTCGAAGTGGTCGCCCAGCAGGGACACGTCGGCGGCCAGGGCGGCCACGATCACGCCCTCGGCCTGCCGCGGCTTGAAGGGCAGCATGCGGGTCGTCTCCTTGTCCAGGTCGAGGGAGAGCACCCCGATGCGCTGCACCAGGTTCCGCTCGGCCGAGATCATGTCGAAGAAGCGGTAGTCCGGATCGATGCGCTCGATCACCTCGACGTCCTTGGCGAAGGTGCGCCCGCCGCGCGCGATCTCCAGGGTGACCTTGCCGCCGATCTTCTTGTTGTAGAGGTTCACCTCGAACTGCCGCGCATTCTCCATCTTCTTGCCGTCGAGGGTGAGCACGATGTCGCCCACCTGCAGCCCGGCTTCGTGGGCCGGACCGTTGGGGAACACGTCGCCCAGGATGACGCCCCACTGCACGTCCAGGCCGAGGGAGCGCGCCATCCACGGGTTCACCGTCTGGGGGTTCACGCCGATGATGCCGCGCTTGACCCGCCCGGTGGCCCGGATCTGGTTGAACACGTTCCGGGCGATGTTGCTCGGCGCGCTGAAGCTGAGTCCCTCGCTGCCGCCGCTCTGGGTGAAGATCAGGGTGTTGATGCCGATGACCTGGCCCTGCGCGTTCACCAGCGGGCCGCCGCTGTTGCCCGGGTTGATGGCCACGTCGGTCTGGATGTAGATCATCGGGTTGTCCTGCTCGAGCTGCCGCGCCACCGTGCTGACGACGCCGAAGCTGACCGAGTTCGTCAGGCCCATGGGGCTGCCGAAGGCGAAGACGAGTTGCCCCTGGTGGATCTGGTCCGAGTCGCCGAGCTCGAGGAAGGGCAGACCCTGGCGCTCGATCTTCAGCACGGCCAGGTCGGTCTCCTTGTCGGTGCCGATCACCTGGGCGCCCACGAGCAGGCCGCCGGCCGCGAGGATCGAGTTGCCGGCGTCGGCGCCGAGCGCCTGGGGCGACAGCCGCACCTGCACCCGCTTGGCCCCCTGCACCACGTGGTTGTTGGTGATGATGTAGCCGGCGGGATCGAGGATGACGCCCGAGCCCGTGGCCTGCTGCTGACCGAACAGGGCCGCGCCCTGGGGCACCGAGCCGACGAGGGCCCCGAAGCTGGAGGTGTAGATCTGGACCACGGCCGGTCCCACCGCGCGGGTCAGGTCGCGGATCTCGCCGCTCAGCTGGGTCAGGCTCCATTCACGGTCGGCCTCGGCGGCCGCGGCGCCGGAAGCGGGCAGGGCCAGGCACGAGAGCAGGGACAGGGCGAGCAGGGCGCGGACCGCGGTCCGGACGGGGAAATGGCGCACGACAGCCTCCAGGGATCGGGTCGAACGAGGGGGGTGAGCGCGGCCCATACTACGGAAACCGGTGGCCCGGGGCAAGCGGCGGGGCGAGGCCATTGATCCGGTCCTGTCGATTCCGTAGTATCATGCAGGCCGCGCCGGCGGCCGCCCAGGGGGACCTCCCATTCGCCCATGACCTCGCGCCCCGGATCGGCTGTTGCGGTACGGCACCTTCGCCTGCCGGCGCATCGCGGCGATCCCGGCGCCGCGATGGCGAGGGCCACCGCACCCCACATGACCGGAACGACCTTGGATCCGAACAAGGAGCTGTCGTCATGTCCCATCCCGCCAACCTGTTCCGCACGGTGGTCGGGACTGTCCTCGTCCTGCTCGGGGCGGCGACCGGTGCCTCCGCGGGCCTGATTCCCGTTGCCGATGTGGGGCAGCTCACGGCCGCCCTGGCCGGAGCCGCCGCCGGCGACACCGTTGCGGTCGCCTGCGGCAGCTACGCCGTGCAGGGGCTCGTCCTGCCCGCCGGGGTGGTCCTGCGCGGCGCGACCGGCGATCCCGCCTGCGTCGAACTCGTCTCCGACGGCTCGGCGCCCATCCTGTCCTGCGCGGACGTGCTCGCGCCGACCGTGATCGAGGGCCTCACGTTCACCCTGGATGACGGCGTGACGGCGCCGACCGTCGTCCGGGGGGGCGGCCTCCTCCTGGCGAGCGCGACCGTCCTCGTCAGCCACTGCGACTTCCGGGGCCTGGGCGCCGACTACGGCGGAGCCGTGTACGTCGCGGGCGGCGGCTGGCCCAGCTTCATCTTCTGCCGCTTCGCCGACAACCAGGCCGACGGCGTGGGGGGAGCCATGGCGGTGGTCGGTTCGGCCCCGCAGATCGTCTCGTGCCTGATGACCGGCAACACGGCCGGCGTCTCGGGCGCCGCGCTGAACGTGGCCGGGGGCGGCCGCGCGACCCTGTCGTACTGCACCATCGACCAGGCCGCGGCCGCGGTCTCGGCCCTGCAGGGCTGGGACGACGGGGACATCACCCTCGAGCACGTCATCGTCGCCGGCGGCACCTGGCTCGGCGACGTCAGCGCCGTGCCGGCCATCAACTGCTCCGACTTCCACCTCGGCGGCGACGACCCCTGGGTGGGGCTGCTCGCGCCGTTCGGTGCCGCGGGCGGCAACATCGCGGCCGACCCGCTCTTCTGCGACCCGACCGGCCTCGACGGCTCCTTCGGGCTCGCGGAGAACTCGCCGTGCGCGGCGGCCCAGTCCGGCTGCGGGCGCATCGGAGCCTACGACGTGGCCTGCGGCGTGTCCGGCGTGCCGGGCGAGGAACCCGGCGTCGCGCGGCCCCGCTTCGCCCGCATCGAGGGCAACCATCCGAATCCCTTCAATCCCCGAACGGAAATCCGCTTCTCCCTGCCGGAGGCGGGCCATGTGCTCCTGGACGTCTACGACGTGCGGGGGCGGCACGTGCGGCGACTGGCGGACGGCGCCTTCGCGGCCGGACCGCAGAGCGTCCCCTGGGACGGCCGCACCGACGACGGTCGCGCCTGCGCGGCCGGCGTGTACTTCGCCCGCCTGCGGGCCGACGACCGCGCCGACACGCACCGCATGTCCCTGATCAAGTAGCGGGCCCCGGACCTTCGGCAAGGAGACAAGCCATGCAAGCCAAGAACCCGACTCCGATCGCGCTGGCCGCGGCCCTGCTGCTGGCCGTCGCCGGTGCCCCGGTCGTGCGGGCCGGCGATCCCGGCCTGCTGCGCCCGACCGTGCAGTACACCAACCCGTCCGGCATTTCGGCGACGGGCGTCAAGCTCGTCCCGCCGACCATCACCATCGAGGCCTCGGCCTCCGACCCCGACGCGCCGGGCAGCGTCCCGGCCCGCTACCGCTACCTCGTGAAGGAGGCGATCGACGCCCAGGGCCAGCCCATCCGCACGCCGACCGAGTACCAGCTGCATCACCAGGAGGTGCTCGCCCTCGACGACCCGGGCTGGACCGCCTGGCAGGACTACCCCCATCCCTACAACCGCGTCGAGATCCCGCTGGTGGGCCTGACCGACGGCGCCTACTATCTCGTGTCGCTGCAGATCCTCGACTTCGACGGGCTCTCCAACGACCCCTGGCTCTACCAGGACTCGGCCCTGCACCTGAAGGTCATCGACGGCTTCTTCCGCCCGCTCGTCGTGCTGAGCGAGCCGTTCCTCGGCACCTCCAGCGCCACCGAGACGGTCACCATCGAGATCGCGGGCGGCCAGCCCCTGAACTTCTCCTGGACCGCCTCGGCCGACCTGTACGGTGCCGACATCGCGTCCATGCGCCACGGCTGGGATCTCGTCGACCCCGACGATCCGGGCGATCCCGGCTGGGCCGTGCCTCCCGGCCTCGCCGCCGTCAACGGCTATGCGGCCGAGCGGATCTTCCAGGAAGGCATCCACACCTTCACGGTGCGGGTGGTGGACACCGCCGGCGCGGTCACCCTCACGCGTCGGACCCTGCGGGTCGTGCCCTACGTCGATCCCGCCTTCCAGTTCGACCTGCTGGTGCTCGACCAGGTCGTCGACGAGAACGTCCAGACCTGGCCCGACCGCAACGGTGTCCCGCGCGATGACGAGAGCTTCCGCAACTCGTTCTGGCAGTTCCTGGACGCGGTGGCGGGCGGTGCCGTCGGCTTCGACTGGAATCGCGACTGGCGCGACCATGCCGACCTGGTCGAGTTCTCCGACGTCGTGGCCTACAAGGCCGTGCTCTGCTACGCCCGCTTCCACGACACGTCCCAGCGCCTGTTCACCGACCCGTTGGCCGGGCTGCGTCCGGTCAACGACCAGGACCGTTTCCTCTGGTTGTCCTCCTACCAGGCGCGCGGCGGCAACGTCATGCTCGTGGGCGACCGCAGCCTCGACTCCTTCCACGAGGGCAAACCGAACTACATGATCCCCTTCGTGTACGACACGGCCGAGGAGACCTACGTGGTGAACGGCCAGCCCTACGTCGTCGGTTTCGGCTCCGTGCAGCTGCCCGACGGCTCGACCGTGCTGCGCGGACCCCGCCAGTACGCCTACGCGACCGCCGGCATCGCGGCTCTCGACTGGACGGCGCCGGCGACCAAGTTCATCTACGGCCGCCCGACGCCGGCCCGCTTCGACCGCACCGCCGACTGCGTGGGCCTGAAGGGCCTGGTCCTCGACGGGGTCTTCGCGGCGAACCACCTCGTGGGCGGAGCCATCCCCGACACCATCTGGACCGACCCCGAGATCGACTGGCGCGACGCCGACGCCGCGGCGGGCGACTCGTTGTCCCTGGCGAGCGGGTTCTTCCCCTTCCGGGACGACGAGTTCATCGACGCCAACATCAGCTCGCGCCCGACCCCGATCGTGGCCCAGGACTGCCTCGACGGGCCCGGCGGCCTGTGCGTCGAGCCCATGTTCCGGGGCGTGTCGCGGTTCGACTACGTGCGGGAGATCAAGCGGGCCGGGGGCGACGCCGACTGGCCCCAGTCGGAGTACGCGGCCGTGGAGCTCGAGAGCGTGTGCGGTCCGCTGGCGCTGACGGCGTACGAGGGCGAGCCCGATCGTTCCGCGCGCACCAACGGCCAGGTGTATGGCTTCCTCTCGTACAAGTCGGTCGCCGACAAGCCGAGCGGGAAGGCCGACGTGTACTGGGGCTTCGATCCGTACCGCTTCGACCACGAGAGCGCGCGCCAGGCCGTGCGGTGGGCGCTCGACTACTTCGGCCTGCAGATCGGCCAGTAGAACGGCCCGCGTCCGAGCAAAGAGGCTCCGGGGTCATCCCGGAGCCTCTTCGCGCGTGGTCGGGGGCGCGGCTACTTGACCAGCGTCATGCGCCCCGTGGCGGTGAATCCCGCGTCGGTCACGAGCCGATACAGGTAGGTGCCCGAGGCCACCGGGCGCCCGCCCGCGTCGGTGCCCTGCCACGTCACCGCATGGTGGCCGGCAGGGTAGTCCGCGGCGGCCAGCGTCCGCACCGGACGGCCGTCGACGGCGTACACCGTCACCGTGGCGTGAGCCGGCCGGTCGAGGCTGAAGCGGATCGTCGTCGACGGGTTGAACGGGTTGGGCACGGCCTGACCGAGACTCGTCAGGCGGGGCAGCCCACCCTCGTCGGGCGCGGGGGAGGGCTCGAGCCCCTCGACCACCGACAGCACGCGGTCGACCGGCACCGGCCCGAAGGTCTGGTGCAGGCCGCTGGGCCAGTGGATGTCGACCTGATCGACGACCGTGGCGCTCCCCAGACCGAAGTGGGGCTCCGGCGCGCTGCAGGCCAGGTAGGCCGATCCCGGGCTCACCAGCCGCGTGCGGCTGACGCCGCCGGCCGTGACCACGACCCGCGCCCCGATGGCGTCGGTGTTCGTGCCGGAGCCGGCCAGGTCGAAGCGCACCCAGTGGTTGCCCGTCGTGAACTCGTTCCGCAGCAGCAGGTTCGCCGCACCCTCGCGGCTGATGGCGAGGTCGAGGCGGCCGTCGTTGTCGACGTCGCCCACGGCGACGGCGTTGCCGGCGGTGGTGGCCTCGTCCGGTCCCACCGGCACGCGAACGAAGCCGCCCGCCCCATCGCCCATCAGCACCAGGTCCGGCTGGTCGCGACGCACCACGTAGAGGTCGAGGTTGCCGTCGTTGTCCAGATCGAGCCAGGCGACGCCGCGCCCCCGGCCGCGGTCGCCGAGGTTCGTGCCGCCGATGGTGTTGTACTGGAACGGACCCGTGCAGGCGTACAGCACGTCGGCCTGGCCGTCGTTGGCGAGGTAGAGGTCGAGGTCGCCGTCGTTGTCGTAGTCGCCCCAGGCGGCGCCGCGGCTGTCGCCGAGGTTGTTCATGCCCTGGCTGGCGGCGACGTCCGAGAACCCGAGCGCCGTGCTCTCGAACATGAGATTGGCCGCGAAGCTGTTGGCGACGAAGGGATCGAGGCGGCCGTCGAGGTTGCCGTCGCCCCAGGCGATGCAGGTGGTCGCCGCGGTGCTGGCGAAGTTGCCCGCCACGGTGCTGAAGAGCACGAGCCCGGGCGCGATCTCGCCCTGGCTGTCCAGCAGCACGTTGGCCGTCCCCATGTTGCCGAAGGCCACGTCGAGCAGGCCGTCGTTGTCGAAGTCGACGAAGGCGGCGCCGCCGCTCTGTCCGGTGTCGGTGTCGCCGAACGCGCTGACGGCCGTGAAGACGCCGGTGCCGTCGTTGAGGAAGAGCTGGTTCGACTGGCCCGCGCGGGTCACGTACACGTCGCTCGCCCCGTCGCCGTTGAAGTCGGCCCAGGCCGCACCGCGCACCGCACCGGCCGCGGCCAGGGCCGAGCCGGCGACTTCGGTGAAGGCCAGGGCGCCGTCGCCCCGCAGGAGGCGATCGGTGGCCCCGTCGCTGGTCATGTGCACGTCGAGATTACCGTCGCCGTCGATGTCGACGAGGCTGATGGCCGCGCCGGCGCCCGTGTCGCCGAACGGCGCCGAGGTGATGGCGACGAAGGGACCGTCGGAGTAGGTGCCGGTGAAGGTCGCCGTCCCGTCCTGGATCAGCGTCTGCTGCTGCAGGCCGGCCGGCGAGTTCCAGTAGGCCACGTCCTCCCAGCTCAACTCGTACAGGCCGGTCGCGAAGACGTTCAGCACGGCGTCGCCGCGGCCCGAGCGGGCCAGCCCCGGCCCGGTGATGTCCCAGGCGGCGTCGATGCCGTCGGGGTCGCAGTCGATCACGATCTGGCCGGCGTAGTCGGGAATGGCCTGGGCGGCCTGGAACACCTCGCCGGTCAGGCTGCTCTGCACCATGACGACGACGTTCAGGTTGGTCTCTTCCCAGCCGGCGGCCATGGGAACGCTGCGCGTGACCGTGACCGACTGCCCGGGCGTCGTCAGGGTGAAGGGCTCGGGCGTGAGGACCGCCCGCACCATGTTCAGGTGCCCGTGCTCGTCCTCCGAGGCGACGAAGAACCGCACCGTCCGGCCGGCCCCCGACGTGGCCGCGTCGACCGCGACGTCGACGCTGATGTCGAGCATCCCGTCCAGGATGGTGTAGGACGCGTCGACGGCCAGCGGGCTGGTCGTGGCCAGGCGCGAGGCCACCGAAGGGGCGTAGGTGTTGAACATGGAACCGGAGGCGGCGCCGCCCGAGTGGTGGATCTGGCCGTCGAAGACGACGTAGGGCGTGCCGCCGATGCCGTAGTCGCCGGCCCGCGCATTGCCCTCGGCCGTGTTGTAGGGCGCCGAGAAGTAGAAGGTCAGCCCGATGAAATCGGTCTGGTCGTAGACGTTGTAGAGATCGTAGAACCCCGCGACCGCGGAGGGGCAGTAGGGTCAGCCGTCCTGGGACCAGAGCTCCCCGACCACCGTCCGGTCGGCGGGATACACGAAGCCGGCCGTCCCGAGGGCGGCGAGGGTCGCGACGAGGATCATCAGTCGGGTCGGCGGCGAGGCGAATCGGCGCAAGGTCGTCATCGAGAAATCTCCCGGTCAGAGGGTCGGGGTTCCGTTCTCAATCGACAATTCTAACGCAATTGCTCAAGGGATTCAGGCAAAAACTGGCCCAGATGTCCGGATGGCCAAATATCCCGGCGCCGTGAGGGATGGCGTCGAGGCGGGAGCTCAGTCGACGGCCTGCACGAGGCCCGATGCGAGCAGATCCGCGAGGAAGGCCTTCAGATCGGACTCGGCCGTGGCGCGGTCGACGTCGTACGCGGCGGTGACGGCGTCGGCCAGGGCCTCGAGGTCGTGCTGCCCGTCCAGATGGCTCCAGACGAAGGCGCCGATGTCCTCGAGGCTGTGGGTCATGTCGCCTGCGGGCGCCATGATGACCAGCCCTTCGCCGATCTCGCGCACCGGACAGGCCGGATTGGGGATGAAGATGCTCGTGCTGGTGATCGTCATGGTCGTCCTCCTCGGTCACAGCGGGTCCGGGCGGCGTCACGCATCGGGGAATCCGTAGACTTCGCCGATCCGCCGCCAGAAACCTTCATCGGGCAGGAAGTCCAGAAACTTGAGCGACGTCTGCCCCACCAGTTCCGCGGCCATGTCGAGCATGGCGGGCAGGGTCCCGGCGTCGGGCGCCTCGGCCAGCCCCACGGGGGGCGCGATCTCGGCGGCGATCGTCGTCGCGGCGGCCAGGGGCGGCGCCTCGGCCAGGGCGTGCCGCGGGGCCTGCCGCAGGAGGAAGACCGCCGCCAGGGGCGCTTCGCCCGGCCGCTTGGCGCGGAACAGCCCGTTGAACGGCGTGCCCACGACCTGCCAGCCGTCGGGGCGCCGGCGCAGCAGGTTCATCTCGTCGCCCAGCACGTGGTGGCCGGCGCTGAGCCGCGCCACCGTCGACTTGCCCGCTCCCGACGGACCCACGAACACGAACCCCTTCCCGTGGGCGATCACCGCCGACGAGTGGAGCAGGAAGCCGTCCCAGCCCGCGAGCCGGCGGGCGTCCCGGAATGCCTGGTAGAGCAGCTGTTCGAAGATGCGCACCAGGTTCCCGTGGGCCAGGACCTGCTTGACCCGCAGCTGCCCCCGACCGGTCGCGGCGTCGAAGCGGCCCCGCACGAGGCCATCGGCGATGTCGAAGCTCCCGTCGGCGGCCACCCGCTTGGTGGTCACCAGCGACGTCGGCAGCCGTGGGTCGTCGGCGTGGGGCACCAGTTCGATGTCGAGCCGCACGTGGGGCGCCGCCGCGGCGGACGGCCGGTCGAACCAGCGCGCCAGGCCCTCGGCGAATCCCGCCGGCGTGCAGTGCAGGGCGATGACGGCGCCGCCGACGTCGAGCCGGTATTCGCCGGGGGCGAGCGGGGTGGTGCTCACAGCGTGTCCTCCGGCAGCGTGTCCGGCGGCGGCGGGCGACGCCAGAGGTGACGCAGGTGGCGCCGCAGGCCGTTGCTGGCGGCCACCGCGTCGTGGGGGTCGCCGCCGGCCGCGCCGTCCGGCGTGCGGAATCCGGTCACGCGCCCGCACACGGTCCGGCCCCGGCGCCAGCGCCCGCGCCGGTTCGCGTCGCCCTTCTCGAGCACGAGGTCCACGGGGCCGGCCCGCAGCACGAGCAGCACGCGGTGAGCGACGAGACGATCGCCTTCCCGGAACACGGCCACGTCGCCGCCGCGCACCGCCGCGCCCGACGTCGCGGCGATCAGCAGCGTCGCGCCGGCCGGAATGGCGGGCGCCATGGAACCCGTCAGCAGCGGGAGCTCCAGCGGACCCGACGGCGCCGGCACCTGACCGGTCAGGGCGAGCCAGGCGTCGAAGCGGTCGGCGGGCGGACTCTCGGGGCGGAACATGACGACTCCGGGTCTGGGGTTGCCGCGAGTATCGCCACCGCGGGCGCCCATGGCAAGGGGTGCATCGGCCCGCGACACCGGTCGAAAACCATAGTATTCTGCTCCCATCGCCGCCGCCCGCCGCGGGCGGGCGGGACCCTCGCCCCGGAAGTGACCATGGCCCGTGAAGCCGACTACCTGATCGAACTCGTCCACGCCTGGGCCGCCGGCCGCCAGGTCGGGCCGACCCTGCCGCGCGGGGTCGCCCCCGAAACCCTCTGGGAGCTGCTGCGGGCCCACAACGTCGAGACCTCCCTCGGTCCGCTCCTGCCGGGCGAATCCCGTCCGGCGGACGCGGCCCGCACCATGGCCGAGTCGCGCCACCGCACCGAGATCCTGCTGCTCGAGTGCGAACGCATCCTGCCGACGATCACCGCCGCGGCGGGCCGGGCCGTGCTGCTGAAGGGGGCCGCCCTGGCCCTGGGGGCCTATCCCCGCCCGGCCGACCGCTGGTTCCTCGACCTGGACGTGCTGGTGCCCCGCGACCGGGTGGCGCCGGTCTGCGCCGCCCTCGAGGCCGTCGGCTACCGCTCCCTGCAGGGAGCCCGCAATCCGCTCTACTACGAGAAGCATCACCTGCACCGGATCCTGCTCGGACCCCAGGGCAGCGTCGTCGAGGTGCACTGGGACCTGACCCTGCCCCATTCGGTGTACCGCTGCGACCTGGATGGTGTCTTCGCCCGGGCCGAGGAGCGCCCTCTCGGCCGCCTGCACGCGGCCTGCGCCGCCCCGGTCGACCAGATCATCCACGGCGTCTACCAGAACATCGCCGACGGCTTCGTCGATCTGCGGCGGGTCATGGACATGGCCCTCCTGGTGCGGGACCACCCGGACCTGGACTGGGGCCGGCTCGTCGGTCTGGCCGTCAACTCAGGCATGGACAAGGCGTTGTGGATTTCACTTCATAATATGAAGTTGATTTCCGGCATCGGCGCGCCCCAATCGGCCCTGAACGTCCTGGCACCGGCCGGAGCCACCCGGCGCACCCTGCTCGGCCTCGATACCGCCGCTGGCTGCCTGCGCCGCCGCGCCTCCCGTTCCGAGGGCTACACTCCCCTGCTGCACCTCCTGCTGACGCCCACCCCGAGCCGCCAGTTCCGGGAACTGCTCCGGGCGGCGTGGGTGGGGGAAGAGCTGCTGCTCGACCGCGGCTACGATCCGGCCCGCCTGCCCGGGTTCGGCCGGCGCACGCTCATTGGTCTGACGCGGTTGCGGATGCTGGCCAGGGCGGGGATGCTGGCGTCCTGGGCCTGGGTCACCGGGTGACCCCTAGCTTGTGCCTCTGAAATTGTGTTCGCCCCAGGACAACTGCCCGTTTCCGCTGAAATTACCCGATTCGACCCCCCAAATGGCATTTCCGCTCCAACCGCACCGTCCCGAGGGACTTGGCCCGATCCGGACACAATTTCAGCGGCACAACCCTTGACCCACGGATGTTTTGGGAGTAGACTTCACATTATGAAGTAGAATTCTGTATACACCCCGATTTCCCTGGACACATCCCCGAGGATGCTTCATAGTATGAAGTGCGAAGACCTGGACGATCTGCTCGGCACCCCGGCCCGTCTGGCCATCCTGGCCACCACGGCCACGCTGCCGTCGGTGCGCGACGGACGCCGCTGGACCTTCTCGGCCCTCGGGCGCGAGACCGGCCTGGCCGACGGCAACCTGCACGTCCAGACCCGCAAGCTCGACGACGCCGGGTACCTGCGGCGGCAGCGGATCCGGCAGGGCAATCGCGAGGTGACCTGCTTCGAACTGACCGAGACCGGTCGCCGGGCCCTGCGCCGCTTCACCGGGCTCCTGCAGGACGCCCTGGAAGGCGGCTCCGGGTTCGCGGATCTCAGCTTCGACACGCCGCCGCCGCGGCGGACGGACGACGACTCGCGGGTCTGGTGACCCGCCATGAAAGGCGACAGCGCATGAGGATCGCGATCGGCGCCGACCACGGGGGCTTCGCGCTCAAGCAGGAACTGGCGGGCCATCTGCAGAAGCAGGGCCACCAGGTGCTGGACATGGGCACCGGATCCACCGCCGCGGTCGACTACCCGACATTCGCCCGCAAGGTGGCCGAGGCGGTGGCCTCGGGCCAGGCCGAGCGCGGCGTCATGATCGACGGCGCCGGCATCGGCTCGTCCATGGTGGCCAACAAGGTGCCCGGCGTGCGCGCGGCCATGGCCTACGACCTGAGCAGCGCCCGCAACGGCCGCGAGCACAACGACGCCAACCTGCTCACCCTCGGGGCCGGTCTCATCGGCGGGGCCCTGGCGCGGCAGATCGTCGACGTCTTCCTCACCACCGACTGCACCGAGCCCCGCCACCAGCGTCGCGTGGCCATGATCAACGAGACCCAGGGCGCCCCGGTCGTGGCGGCGGCCGCGCCGGTGATCGCCGCCGAGGGCCTGGCCGGGCTCTCCGAGGCCGACATGGCCCGCATCGTCGAGCGCCTGCAGACCCTGCTGGGCGCCGCGCCCGGCGGCACGTACCACGCCGGCCCCTGCGTCGGCACGTGTCCCGACACTGCGCGCGCCTTCATCGCCATGGGCGCCGGGCGCCTCACCAGCGGACCGGCGGCTCCGGGGCGGATCCCGGAGGAACTGGCCCGCTACATCGACCACACCATCCTCAAGCCCGACGCCACGCGCGACATGATCGCCAAGGTGGTGGCCGAGGCGCGCGAGCACGGTTTCCGCAGCGTGTGCGTGAATCCCGGCTGGGTGAAGACCGTCGCCGACGGCCTGCGCGGCACCGACGTCCTGACCTGCTCGGTGGTGGGCTTCCCCCTCGGCGCCAACACGCCGGACATCAAGGGCATGGAGGCCCGCAAGGCCATCCGCGACGGGGCGAAGGAGATCGACATGGTCATCAACGTCGGTCGGCTCAAGGGCGGCGACGACGACTACGTCTTCCGCGACATCCTGGCCGTGACCGACGCCTGCCGCGACGGCAGCGCCGTCAGCAAGGTCATCATCGAGACGGCCCTGCTCAGCGACGACGAGAAGGTGCGGGCGTGCGAACTCTCGAAGCGGGCGCGGGCCAACTTCGTCAAGACCTCCACCGGCTTCGCCTCGGGCGGGGCCACCGCCGAGGACGTCGCCCTGATGGCCTCGGTCGTCCACGGCGCCGGCATGGAAGTGAAGGCCAGCGGCGGCATCCGCAATTTCAGCGACGCGCGGCGCATGATCGACGCGGGGGCCACCCGCATCGGGGCCAGCGCCAGCATCGCCATCGTGCAGGAGGCGGTCGGCGCGGCGCCGACGGCCGGGGCCACCGCCGGCGGCGGCTACTAGAAGGGGCAGGGGAGAATCATGGTCGACCTGAGAACCTACTGCGTGATCGACAGCCTGCAGCCCCAGTTCGCCTCGTTCCAGGCGACCATCGCGCAGGGCTTCCTGCCGAAGGTGGGGCAGGCGAGCCTCTTCGTCGAGATCGCGCCGGGCATCGAGATCAACCGGGTCATGGACATCGCGCTCAAGAGCACCGACGTCACGCCGGGCATGCAGATCGTCGAGCGCCACTTCGGCATGCTCGAGGTGCACTCCGACAGCCAGGCCGACGTGCGTCAGGCCGGCGCCGCCATTCTCGAGACCCTCGAGCTGCGCGAGGACCAGCGGCTGAAGCCGCGCATCATCTCGAACCAGGTGGTGCGCCATCTCGACGACCACCAGTGCATGCTCATCAACCGCATGCGGCACGGGAACCTGATCCTCGCGGGCCAGACCCTCTTCGTGCTCGAGTGCGAACCCGCCGGCTACGCGGCGCTCGCGGCCAACGAGGCCGAGAAGGCCGCCGGCATCAACATCCTCGAGGTGCGCGCCTTCGGCAGCTTCGGGCGCGTGTACATCGGCGGCGAGGAGAAGGACGTGGAGGTGGCCCGGCCCGCGGCGATCGCGGCGCTCGAGGCCATCGACGGACGGCAGACCAAGTAGAAGTCGGACACTGGAAGCGACGACCACCGGGCGCGAGCCCACACAGGAGGAAAGACAATGGCGGATGCCCTGGGAATGATCGAGTGCCGGAGTTTCGCCGCGACCGTCGAGGCCGCGGACGCGATGGTCAAGGCCGCGCGGGTCGACCTCGTGGGATACGAGAAGACGGGCGGCGGCTACACCACCGCCATCGTGCGCGGCGACGTAGCCGCGGTGAAGGCGGCGGTCGACGCCGGCCAGACCGCCGCCACCCGCGTGGGCGAGATCGTGGCCATCCACGTGATCGCGCGGCCGCACGCCAACGTCGACGTGGTGATGCCGCTGGGTCGCCAGGCCGAGGGCTAGGCCATGAATCTGGCGCGCGTGCTGGGAGCGGTGGTGGCCACACGGAAGGAGGCCACCCTCGAGGGGCTGAAGCTGCTGATGCTGGGCGTGGCCGGTCCCGACGGCAAGCCCACCGGCGGGACGGTCGTGGCCGTCGACGCGGTGGGGGCCGGCGAGGGCGAGTACGTCCTGTACGCCAGCGGCTCCTCGGCCCGTCAGACGGTGGCCACGGAAGGCAAGCCGGTCGACGCGGTCGTCATGGCCATCGTCGACAGCTGGGACATCGATGGCGAGGAGCGCTATCGGAAGGGCGATGAGTGATGCGCCGGCTGACGGATCAGCAGGTGGATCGCATCGCCCGCGAGCTGGCCGGCCGGCTGGGGGCAGGGACGCCCTCGGCATCCGGTCCCGCGGCCGGCGCCGGACGGATCGACGGACCGATCCGCCCGGTGCCGGGCGTCCGGCTCGACCCCGCCCTGACCACGCGGCACGGCGAGGGCGAGGGCGTCTTCAACACGGTCGACCTGTGCATCGAGGCGGCCCGGGCGGCGTTCCGGGCGCTCGACCGCATGACCCTGGCCAAGCGCACCGAGATCATCGCCGCCGTCCGCGCGGCGATGCTGGCCCAGGGCGACGAACTGGCGCGGCTGGCCCACCGGGAGACCGGGCTCGGCCGCTACGAGCACAAGTGCATCAAGAACCGGCTCGTCACCGAGAAGACGCCGGGCTGCGAGATCCTCGCGCCCGGCACCGTCACCGGCGACCACGGCCTGACCCTGACCGAGTGGGCCCCCTTCGGCGTCATCGGCGCCATCACGCCCACGACGAATCCCACCAGCACGATCATCTGCAACACCATCGGCATGCTCGCGGCGGGCAACAGCGTGGTGTTCAACGTCCATCCCGGCGCCCGGGACTGCTCGATGGCCACGGTGCGCGCCCTGAACCGCGCCATCACCGGGGTCGGCGGTCCGGCCAACCTGGTGACGGCGGTGGCGCAGCCCACGATCGAATCAGCGACCGAACTCATGCACCACAGGGGCATCAACCTGCTGGTGGTCACGGGCGGTCCCGGCGTCGTCAAGGCGGCCATGAAATCCGGCAAGCGGGCGGTGAGCGCCGGTCCGGGCAACCCGCCCGTGGTGGTCGACGCCACGGCCGACCTCGCCAAGGCGGCCCGCGACATCGTCCACGGCGCGAGCTTCGACAACAACATCATCTGCGTCGACGAGAAGCAGGTCTTCGTGGTGGAGGCCGCGGCGGACGCGCTCATCAGGGGCATGCGCGCCGCGGGCGCCTACCTGGTCGACCAGGCCGAGCTGCGCCGCCTCGAGAAGGTGATCTTCGACGAGATCCGCGGTCCGCGCACCCACGGCGTGATCAACAAGAAGTGGGTGGGGAAGAACGCGGGCGCGATCCTGGCCGAGATCGGCGTGCGCGCGGGGGACGAGACGAAGCTCGTCATCTGCGACGTGCCGGAAGATCATCCGCTCGTCTGGTCCGAGCAGCTCATGCCCGTGCTGCCGATCGTGCGGGTGCCCGACGTCGATCGGGCCATCGCCCTGGCCAAGGAGTCCGAGCACGGCTTCGGCCACTCGGCCAGCATGCACTCGCGGGACATCGACGCCCTGAGCCGCATGGCGCGCACCATCAACACCAGCATCTTCGTCAAGAACGGCCCCATCGTGGCCGGCCTCGGAGCCGGCGGCGAGGGTTATACCAGCTTCACCATCGCCAGCCCCACCGGCGAGGGCCTCACCACGGCGCTGAGCTTCTCGCGGCAGCGGCGGTGCGTGATGGTCGACCACTTCAGGATCGTGTGATGGCGCAGAAGGCGACCGCCCCGCAGACCCCGGCACCGCAGGCCCTGGCCCTGCTCGAGTACGCCTCGGTGAGCGCCGGCGTGGCGGCGGTCGACCGCATGCTGAAGGAGTCGCCCGTGGCGCTGCTGCGCTGCGGGTCGGTGCATCCCGGGCGTTATCTGGCCCTGGTGGGGGGCACCGTGGCCGCGACCGCGGTGGCCCACGGGGCCGGCGCCGCGGTCGGGTGCGAACGGAACCGCCTGGCCGACGAGGTCCTGCTGCCGGATCCGCATCCGGCGCTGGCCGCCGCAGTCATGGGGGCGCGCGCCGCTCCCACGGGGGACGCCCTGGGGGTCGTCGAGATGGGTTCGTCCCCCGGACTGCTGCGGGCGCTCGACGCCGTGCTGAAGGCGGTGCCGGTGGGCCTGGTCGAGGTGCGCCTGGCCGACGACCTCGGCGGCCACGCCCTGGCCCAGATCGACGGCCTGATCCAGGACGTGCAGGAGGCGCTGGAGATGATGACGGCCGCGGCGGGGCCGCGCCTGGTGGACACGGCCCTGCTGCCGCGGCTCGACGACACCCTGCGCGACGTGCTCGGCGCCGGCACCCGCTTCGCCGCCTGCGCGCACCGCACCCCGGCCGGCGCAGAGATCCTCGGCGGGGAGGTCTAGCGATGTTCCTCGGACGCGTCATCGGCCGCATGGTGTGCGGCGTCGTCTACCCGGGCCTGGAGGGCGTGCCCCTGCTCTGGGTGCAGCCCCTGGACAAGCGGCAGCGGCCCGAGGGCAAGGCATTCGTCTGCGCCGACGGCACGCGCATGGCCGGTCCCGGCGAGACGGTGTACTGGGAAGCCAGCCGCGAGGCGGCCCTCACCCTCGAGCGGACCTTCGTCCCGGTCGATCACGCGGTGGTCGGGCTGGTCGACGACATCCAGCTCGACGACGAACCGGACGGGGAGGCCTCCCGATGATCCTCGCCCGCGTGGCCGGCCGCCTCGTCTCCACCATCCACGACCGCCACATGGATGGGCAGCGCCTGCTCGTGCTCGACAAGCTCGACGCCCGCGGCGAGCCCACCGGCGGCTACGTCATCGCCCTGGACAGCGTGGGGGCGGGCCACGGCGAAACCGTGGTCATGCTCGACGAGGGGAACGGCGCCCGCCAGATCCTCGGCAGCCGCACCGCCCCGGTGCGGTCGATCGTCGTGGGGATCGTCGATCGGGTGGACGTGGCGCCGGACGGGGAGTCCGGGGCCTGACCGGATCGCGCGTGCGCGGAGCCCGGAAATGCGGTACACTGGGCGGTGGGGTTGGCGTTTGCGCCCCCTGGGCGCCCGCTGCATCGGGAGGAGCCATGGCTCGCGATCCACGACGTGACGACCGCTCGCCCACCGCAGACTTCGAGATCATCCCCGACCCGCGGCTTCACATCCGCTCGCTGCCGTCCGTCGGCTCCGCTGCGACCGCCACGGACGCGGAGGCGCCGGCCATCGACCTGCGCGCCATCCTCGACGAACAGCGGATCCAGTCCATCATGGACGACTTCCACGCCCTGACCGGCATGGTCACGGCCATCCTCGACCTCGATGGCAACGTGCTCGAGGCCACGGGCTGGCAGGATCTCTGCACGAAGTTCCACCGCGTGCATCCGGTCACCTCGCGCAACTGCACCGAGAGCGACCTGGCCCTGGCCGGCGGCCTCGCGCCCGGCCAGTTCGCCGACTACCACTGCAGGAACGGCCTGCGCGACGTCGTCACGCCGCTGTACATCCGTGGCCGGCACGTGGGCAACATCTTCACGGGCCAGTTCTTCTACGACGACGACGAGGTCGACGAGGCGGACTTCGCGGCCCGGGCCCGGGAGCACGGCTTCGACGTCGACGCCTACATGGAGGCGTTCCGGCGCATCCCCCGCTACAGCCGCGAGACCATCGCCCACCTCATGGGCTTCCTCGTGCGCATGACCGAGCACATCTCCCAGATCGGGCTGGCGAACCAGGAACTCGCCCGGGAGATCCGCGTGCGGCAGGAGGCCGAGGCGGGGGTGCGCGAAGGGCGGGCGCAGTTGCAGGCGGTGGTCCACGCGATCCCGGACCTGGTCTGGATGAAGGATCCCGACGGGGTCTACCTGCTGTGCAACGAACGCTTCGAGCAGTTCTTCGGGGCTCCGGCCAGTGCGATCCTGGGCCGGACGGACGCCGACTTCCTGACGCCCGCGGAAGTGGAGTTCTTCCGCGGCCACGATCGGCGCGCCATGGAGCGGGGGCGGCCGACCATGAACATCGAGGAGGTCGTGTTCAAGGCCGACGGCCACCGCGAGACCCTCGAGACGGTCAAGACCCCCATCCGGGACGAGCAGGGGCGCGTCACGGGGGTGCTCGGCATCGGCCGCGACATCACGGCCCGGGTGGCGGCCGAGAAGTCGCTCCACGAGAAGGAGTCGCGGCTGCGCGACGCCCAGCGCATGGAGTCGATCGGCCGTCTGGCCGCGGGCGTCTCCCACGACCTGAACAACCTGCTCACGCCGATCCTGGGCTACGCGCAGGTGATCGCCGAGGGGATCGACCGCGACAACCCCCATCGCGAGGCGCTCGGCCAGATCTCCTACGCCGGCGAACGGGCCCGCGATCTCGTGGCGCAGCTGCTGGCCTTCGGGCGCCGGCAGACCCTGCAGTACCGGACGGTCGACCTGAATGCCGCCGCCGAGCGGATCGAGGGTCTGCTGGGCCGCTCGCTGCGGCCGAACGTCCGCCTCGTGCTCGACCTCGACCCGTCGCTGCCGCCGATCCGGGCCGATCTCGGCCAGATCGAGCAGGTGATCATGAACCTCGCCCTGAACGCGGCCGACGCCATGCCCGAGGGCGGCGAGCTCCGCATCGCGACCACCACCATCGCGGCGCCCGGCCGGGACGACGCGGCCATGGGGCCGGGTCCCTGGGTCCGGCTCGCCGTCTCCGATTCGGGACACGGCATGGACGCCGAGACGGTGGCCCGGATCTTCGAACCCTTCTTCTCCACGAAGGGCGAGATGGGCACCGGCCTGGGCCTGGCCACGGTGCACGGCATCGTGAAGCAGCATGGTGGCGAAATCGACGTCTTGAGCGCGCCGGGCAGGGGCACCACATTCCGCCTCGACCTGCCCGCCATGGCGGCCGATCCGGATGGCGTCGTGGCCGTGCCGGCGAGTCGCGTCCCGGACGGCGCCGTCCCCGCGGCCGCGCCGGAGTCGAGAACCATCCTCCTCGTCGAGGACAACGAGCAGGTGCGGAGCCTGGCGGCGACGATCCTCGAGCGGCAGGGCTACCGGGTGCGGCAGGCTGCCAGCGGCGAGGAGGCCCTGCCCCTGTTCGCGGGCCTCGAGGCGCCCTGCGACCTGCTCGTGACCGACGTGATCATGCCCGGCATGACCGGCCGCGAACTCTACGACAAGGCCGTGCGGCGCCATCCGGACCTGCCGGTGCTCTTCATGTCGGGCTTCACCGACCGGGACTTCGCCCTGGACGCGGAGGCCCCCCGACGCGAGCGCTTCCTGGCCAAACCGTTCACCGTGCCGGACCTCGTGGCCCAGGTGCGCGAGCTGCTCGCCGAGGCCGCGCCCCGGAAGGCGTGACGTCGACGGCCGCGGCGCCCGTCCAGCAAAGGGGGAACACATGGACTCCGACCGCCACCAGGACGTCTACGACCTCGAGGAGGCCATGACCGGCGGGGCCCGGGGCGCGCAACGACCGTCCGGCCCGGCACGCGGGTGACGCCGCCGGCGATCCGGGCTATGGTGCCCCGGAGCGCAGCGCCGGTCCGCACCCTGCCCCCAGCCGAGCCGAAGGAGCCCCCATGTCCCGCCACACCGCCCTGATCCGCTGGGCCCGCGGCGACGCCGTCTTCACCGACAATGCCTACAGCCGCGGCCACACCTGGACCTTCGACGGCGGCCTGACGGTGCCCGCCTCCGCCTCGCCCGCGGTGGTGCCGGTGCCCCACGCGGTGCCGGAGAACGTCGATCCGGAGGAGGCCTTCGTCGCGGCCCTCTCCAGCTGCCACATGCTCTTCTTCCTCTCCATCGCGGCGAAGAAACGGTACACGGTCGACTCCTACGAGGATGACGCCTGCGGACACCTTGGTCCGGACGCCGCCGGCCGCGAGGCCATCACGCGGGTCGAACTGCGGCCGCGGGTCCGGTTCTCCGGCGACCGCGTGCCGACGGAACGCGACATCGCCCGCCTGCACGACCTGGCCCACCACCACTGCTTCCTGGCCAACTCGGTGCGGTTCCCGGTGGAGGTCGTGCCCCCGGACACCGGGTCCGCCTAGACGCCCGGCTGGCCGGTCCGTTTGCCCCGCCGGGCGCCGGTCCCTATCGTGAGCCCGGAGACCTCGCTCGTTTCCCGGGATCATGAATGGCTTCATTGGCAAGGGGCATGACCACATGAAACGTGCGAATCGGACCGTCCTCGTGGCGGCGCGCCGGGCCGGCGTCCGCCTGCTTCCGCTCTTCTTCCTGCTCGTCTGCGCGGCCCCGGCCGCGGCGACTCCAGCGGCCGCTCCGGTGGCCGCCGCGGCGTCGGCATCCCTGTCGGCGGCACGCTCCGGATCCGCCGCGGCGGATCCGGGCCCCGACTTCGCAACCCTCCTGGCCGCCCACATGGCCCGGCCCGAAGCCGAACGTGCCGAGTACCGGGCCCACGCGAGCGAGGGCCTCGAGGTCGTCGATCGCTTCCGGTACGAGGCCCATGCCTTCGCCGACGCCGGGCGCCGGCAGTGGTTCTACAGGGACGTCGAGATCGACTTCTCGACCGGCGGCGTCGGACTGGGGGTGAGCATCAAGGCCCTTGGCCGGGCGACGGAAGTCGACCCCTCCTTCGCCGAGGCCTGGGCCGAATTGGGGCACCTGGCGGCCGATGCCGGCGACCTGCTCACGGCCCGCCGCGCCCTCGACAACGCCCGCGCCGCGGCAGGCGCCCGCGCCGCCACCGCCGACACGGTGGCGGCGGCCGACCGGCGCGAACTGCTGCGCGACCGGGCTTGGGTCCTGCGTGATCTGGCCCAATGGGACGAGGGGTTGGCGGCCGTCACCGAGGGCCTGGCGGCGTTCCCCGGCGACCGCGACCTGATCCTGATCAAGGGCCTGCTCCTGGCCGGCGCCGGGCGCTACAGCGAAGCCACCAGCCTCGCCGTGCGCATGCCGCCCTTCACCTACCCGCAGCTCGACGTGTACCACTACGGCACCCGGGAGCAGACGTCCGACTTCGCCAATCGCTGGATCCGGAGCCAGGCGCTGCTCGCCGTGGGCGACCTCAAGACGGCCCGGCACGTGCTCGGCGACATGGGGAGCTATCCGTACCGCTGGTTCCTGCCGCACCAGAAGCGGTTCTGGGCCGACGTGGGGCTCGTGGCCGAGCTGAGCGGCGACACGGACGCGCCCGTGTACTACGCCCTGGGCATCGTCGGCGACGAATTCCGCGGCTTCTACCGCTTCACGGCCAGCAACCGCCGGCCGCTCGTGCTCGACGCGCCCGACCCCCTGATGCCGTGCTTCACCAGCTTCGGCGACCGCTTCCATGCCGGAGGTTCCGTGCTGACCTACGCGGCCGGCCAGATGACCCGCTCGACCATGGCCATGTTCCCGGCCGAGCAGGAGGCGGCGGCCGAGCGGGCCCGGCTCGCCCTGGACATCGCCGAACGGCGGAACATCCGACCCGACGTGGTGCGGGCCCTGCGCGGACGCATCAACTTCGGCGCCGAGCGCTACGGCGCGGCGCGGGCCGACCTGGTCGCCGCCCGCGACGCCTTCGCCGGCCGCGACCTGGTCGATCCGGGCACGAGTCTGCTGCTCGGCCTGCTCGACATGAACGAGGGGGCGTACGCCGCGGCGGCGTCCTTCTTCCGCGAGGCCGTGGACGCGGATCCCCACCTGGCGGTGGGATGGCGGTCGCTCGGGGTGTGCCTGGCCCGGCTGGAGCGGACCGCGGAGGCCACCGAGGCCATGGACCGGGCTCTCGCCCTCGAACCCTTCTCGGTGGCCGGTCTCTACAACCGCGGCCTGCTGCGGCTGCAGCAACGCGACTTCCTGAACGCCGGGGCCGACCTCGAGCTCGCCCTGAAGTTCGACCCGGAGAACCGGGAGGTGCAGCGCCTGTTGCAGATGGCCGCCTCGGGCCTGCGGGCCGAAGGGGGCGATCCGGGACGCATCCACGCCTTGGCCGAGAGCGCGGCGGCCGGCGACGACTCCACCCTGACGGTGCCCGCCATGATGGCCATGGTCGAGGCCGACCTTGCGGCCTTCTTCGCCGTGCCCGACTCGGCGCGCGGCGCCCTGGGCCCGGACGACGCCCAGATCACCGACCTGCGGCAGGGCTACGCGGCCAGCGGCGACCCCGGCGCGCGGGCCGCTCTCGCGCTGGCCTGCCTCGACCGGGGTCTCTGGGCGGAGGCGCAGGCCCTGCTGGCGCCGGGCTGGGGGGTCGATCTTTCGCCCCAGGAGGAGGTGATGCTGCTGCGGGCCGACCGCACCCTCGGCGAACACGAACGGGCCGACGCCCTGTCCGAACGCCTGAACAGCGGGGAGGACGTGCCGACCAACGCCTACGTGCTGTTCGAACTCATCGAGTACTCGCGGGAGAACTGGCAGGAGCGTCTGGCCACCGCCCACTACATGGAGGGCTACAGCGCGGCCCTGATGATGACCATCCCCGACCACGCCCGGTTCTCGAACTACATGCGCTACGGATTCGGCAACCTGCGCCAGGAGGTCCGCGACGGCGAGGGCGTCCCCGTCAATACGATGGTCTGGCCCATGTATCGCTACCTGAACCGCAACGACGGCGCGGGCAACGGAACCGCGGCCGTCAGCTCGAAGCAGGTCGGGAACGTGCGCAAGTAGGCGGGACGGCGCCGGGGCGGTCGCCGTCAGCGCAGCGACTTGACGAAGACGTACTTGGCGTCGCCCGGCGCGTAGAAATCGTCGAAGACCGCTCCGGTCGCATAGCCGCGGCGCACGTAGAAGGCCCGCGTCGGTTCGTACTGCGCGCGACCGCTCGTCTCGGCGTAGACCGCCACGCCGCCGGCCGCGGCGATGCGCTGCTCGGTCAGCTCGAGCAGGCGGCGACCGAGTCCGTCGCCCTGGCGGTCCGGAGCCACCGCGATCCAGTAGAGGTCCCAGCTGCAGGTGCTGCAGGGGATGCGGCCGTAGCAGCTGTAGCCGGCCAGGCCGGTCTCGCCGTCGACGAAGACGAACTCGTAGCCGCTGTCGGCCCCCTTGGCGAGCCGCTCGTCGACCAGCTCGGCGGCGATGGCGATCTCCTCGGCGTTGAAGAAACCGGTCGCCGCGACGAGGTCCCGCACCGCGGCGACATCGGCCGGCGTCACCGCCTCGCGGAAGCGCGCTCCGCCGGAGACCTGATCAGGATTCGTCGTCATTCCCGTGTTCCTTTCAGCAGACCGGTGAAGAAGGCGTCGGCGTTGGTGCCCAGCGTCCGCGTGCGGTAGCCGCCCTCCTGCACGACCAGGGTCGGCAGGTGCAGGCCCCCGACGAGCCGTCCGTTCTCCAGGAAGTCCCGCGCGGCCAGCGACCAGGTGCCCGTCGGGTCGCCCTTGGCCGTATCGAGCCCCAGGGCCACGACGAGGGTCGCCGGCGCGAAGCTGCGGATGCGCCGCAGCGCCCGGCCGAGAGCTTCCCGGTACCGCTCGCCGTCCACGGCCTCGGGCAGGGGCAGGTTGAGATTGAAGCCCCGGCCGGCGCCCTCGCCCTGCTCTTCGGCGAAGCCCGAGAAGTAGGGGTAGGCGAAGCTCGGGTGGCCGTGGATCGACACCGTCAGGACGTCCTCGCGCGCGTAGAAGATGTCCTGCTGGCCGTTGCCGTGGTGGTAGTCCAGGTCCAGGATCGCCACGCGGCCGAGGCCGGCCAGCGACTGGGCCGCCACCGCCGCGTTGTTGAAGTAGCAGAACCCGCCGAAGACGCGGTGCTCGGCGTGGTGGCCGGGCGGCCGGACCAGGGCGTAGGCGAGCCGTCGGCCTTCGCGCAGGGCGTCCGCCCCGGCCAGGGCGCAGTCGACCGCGCCGCGGGCGGCCAGGAACGCGTTCCGGTTGAGCGGCGTGAAGGTGTCGATGCAGTAGTAGCCGGCCCGCATGCCGAGGTCGGTCGGGGGGCGGTGGGCGTTGCGGATGGGGAACACGTACGGATAGACCGACTCGTTCTCGGCCAGGCTCCCGCACACCTTGCGGATGTACGCGACCAGCCCCCGGTCGTGCACCTGCCGGACGGCCTCCAGCGAGCGCTCGCGCACCGGCAGCTTCTCGAAGGCGTCGCCCCGGTCCAGTTCCGCGAGGATGCGCCTCACGCGCACCGGGGCCTCGACGTAGCCGCGGTCGCTGACGTGGTGGATGTCGTGGGACTCGTTGATGAACAGGGCGATCTTCTCGCCGCGGTGGACCGCCGGCGCGACGGGCTCCGGCTCGCCGCCCCTGGTGTAGCGGAAGGGCCGCAGGGGACACGGATCGTCCCGGAACGAATCGACCACGGCTTCGACGTAGTCCGGCGGGCAGAGGTCCCGGTACTTCCGCTCCAGGATGGCGCGGGCCACCGCGCGGACGAAGCGGCGGGACGGGGCCTTCGCGCCGCCCAGGGTGTCGACGACGAGATAGGGCATGCACGAGCTGTCCGGCGAGAGCGGACGCGTGTAGTCGTTGGCGACGAGCGGGCGGGCGCCGTAGTGCTCGTAGAAGCGCAGCCGGGCCCGGTTCGCGGCGAGGAGGGCCTTGTCGGCGCAGTCGCCGGGCTCGTCCGGCAGGCACTCGAAGAAGATGCCCTGCACGCCGCACTCCAGGGCCTCCTCGCGCACGCGCTGGTAGAGGGCGCCGCCGATGCCCCGGCTCGTCAGCCTGGCCTTCGCCGCGATGAAGTCGAGGTAGAAGAACTTCAGTGCCGGCTCGTGCAGCACCAGGGCGAAGCCGAGAACCTCCCCCTTGGCCTTCTCGGCCACGTGGAGGATCGCCCGGAAACGCTTGGCGAAGGGGTCGCGCAGGTTGTGGACCATGGCGTCGAACTCGTCGGGCGCCAGGTCTGGGATCCGGTCCCTGAGGATCTGCTGGGCCTGCCGGACCGCCTCGCGATTGACCGGCAGGACGTCGTCATGGATGCGTCGGATGCGGAACATGACTCACCCGGCCGCGGTCAGCATGCGGGCGACCGCGTCCTGGAAGGGAATGCCCGCCCGGTCCAGGGCCGCGGCGAAGCCCGCGTCCGGCGCCAGGCAGGGATTGACGTTGGCCTCGAGGATCCAGGGACGTCCGGCGGCATCGACGCGGAAATCGACCCGGGCCCAGCCGCGCAGATCGAACGCCCGCCAGCACGCCAGCGACAGGCGCGACAGCTCGGCCAGCAGCGGGGCATCCTCCGGGGGCAGATCGAAGCGGCGCACCGTGTGGGAGAACTCGAACGTCTCGTCGTGCCATTTGGCGGCGTAGCCCACGATGTGCGGCTTGCCCGGCGGGAAGTCGCGGAATTCCATTTCGGCGTGGGGCAGGACCGTCGGGCCGTCCGGGCCGTCGAGCAGGGCGATGTTGAACTCGCGCCCGGCGATGTACTCCTCGGCGAACCAGGGGGCGCCCGCCTGACCGGCCCGTGCCGCGAGCCGCGCGCGGACCGCGGCGGCCGGGGCCGTGACCACGGCGTCGTCGTCCAGGCCGAGCGAGGCGTCTTCCCACACCGATTTGATGATCCAGCGGCGATCCGGCGCGGCGGCCGCGGCCGGTCCGTCCGGGGCCTCCGCCATCAGCCAGTCGGGCGTCGGCAGCTCCGCGCCGCGCAGCAGGCGCTTGGCGAGGACCTTGTGCGACGTGACGGCGAAGGCGTCGGCCGTGCAGCCGGCGAAGGGGACGCCCAGCGCGGCCAGGACCGCCGGGACGAGATGGATCAGGCGGCCGCTGCCGGCCAGGCCCTCCACGAGGTTGAACACGGCGTCGGGCCGCCGGGCGGCCAGTTCGGTCTGCAGGCGGGCCAGATCCAGGTCGCAGTCGAGCGTCGCGACGGCGTGGCCCAGGCCGGCCAGGGCCCCCGCCACCGCGTCGGCCTGCACCAGGACGTCGGCCTCGTCAGGAGGCGCACCCTCCGGCACCCTGTTGTGCAGCACGAGCACCTTCAAGGACGACCTCCTCCCGCAGGGGCGGTTCCGCGCCGACGCGCTCGGCCGCCGAGTCCAGGATCCGCCGGATCAGCTCGACGTAGGGCATGCCCACCGCCGTGGCGATCATCGGGAGGTCGGAGTGCTCCGGGTGCAGACCGGCCAGCGGGTTGATCTCCATGATCTGGGGCGCGCCCGTGGCGTCGGCCCGCAGGTCCAGCCGTCCGCCGTCGCGGCAGCCCAGCACGCGCCAGGCCGCCAGCGAGAGCGACTCGGCCGCGACCACCGCCGGGTCGTCGCGGGTCACGTGGCGGTACTCGACGAGCTCCTCGCAGTACTCCTTGTTCACGTACGAGTAGGCGCCCCCTTCGGCGCCCTCCAGCAGGATGATCTCGAGGGTGCCGACCACCTCGGCCCGCTCGCCGGTGCCGACGATGCCGACCGTGAACTCGCGTCCCGGCAGGTAGGTCTCGACGAGCACCGGCTGCCGGAACCGCGCCAGCAGGTCGGCGCAGCACTCGCGCAGACGCACCGGATCGTCGATCACCGAGCGGCCGTCGATGCCCTTGCCGGTGCCCTCGGCCAGCGGCTTGGCGAAGAGGGGATAGGGCAGGTCCAGCCCGTCGAGGTCGGCCAGGCGCGTCACCTCCAGGAAGACCGGCGTGGGCAGGCCGGCGTCGCGCAGCACGCGCTTCGTCATGCCCTTGTGCAGGGTCAGCGCCGACACCAGCGGGTCGCTGAACACGCACGGGATGCCGTACACCTCGAGGATGGCCGGCACCTGCGCCTCGCGGGCGACCCCGCGCAGGCCCTCGGCGATGTTGAAGACCAGGTCCCAGCGATCACCTGCGGCCAGGCGCCGGATCAGCGCCCGGGCGTGCCCGATGCGGTCGACGTGGTGCCCGCAGGCGGCGATCGCCCCGGCGATGGCGTCGATGGTGGAGATGCGGTCGAACTCGGCCGTCTCCTCGTCGCTGTAGCCCATCGCCAGGTAGTCGTCCCGCAGGTCGTAGGTCAGTCCGACGTTCACGTGAGGACCTCCAGGTGCTTCCCGGGGTCGGGATAGCGGTGCACGCCACCGGTGTAGCCGCGCAGCAGCAGGTCGTCGCCCTCGTAGCCGATGACGGCCTCGGGGTGCAGGGGGATCTTGCCGCCCCCGCCGGGCGCGTCGACCACGAAGGTGGGGACGGCGTAGCCGGTGGTCCAGCCGCGCAGTCCCCTGATGATCTCCAGACCCTTCGTCACGGGCGTGCGGAAGTGCGCCGAGCCGGAGATCGGGTCGCACTGGTACAGGTAGTAGGGGCGCACCCGCATCATGAGTTCGTAGTGCACCAGGCGCCGCATGGTGTCCACGTCGTCGTTGACGCCCCGGAGCAGCACCGTCTGGGCGCCGAGGGGGATGCCCGCGTCGGCGAGCCGCCGGCAGGCACGGACCGCCTCGGGCGTGCACTCGTCCGGATGCGTGAAGTGGATGCTCATCCAGAGCGGGTGGAACCGCCGCAGGATGCGCACCAGCTTCGGCGTGACCCGCTGGGGCATGACCAGGGGCACCATCGTCCCGATGCGGATGAACTGGACGTGCGGAATGGAGCGCAGCTCGCCCAGCAGCCAGGCCAGCTTTTCGTCGCTCAACGTGAGCGGGTCGCCGCCGGACAGCAGCACGTCGCGCACCGCGGGCGTGCGGCGGATGTAGTCCAGGCCGCGTTCGAGGTGGTCGCGGTTCGGCGTGAGTTCGCCCTGGCCGACGACGCGCGAGCGCGTGCAGTAGCGGCAATAGGTCGCGCAGTGGTCGTGCACCAGGAAGAGCACCCGATCCGGATAGCGGTGGACGATGCCCGGCACCGGGGAGTCGTCCTCCTCGTGCAGCGGGTCCTCGGCCTCGCCCGGCGTGGTCAGGAACTCCGCGAACTGCGGCACGACCGTCCGCCGCAGCGGTTGCTGCGGGTTCCGGGGGTCGAGCAGGCTGAAGTAGTAGGGGGTGATGCCCAGCGGCAGGTTGTCGCCGCCCTGCATCAGGGCCCGGCGCTCGGACGGGCTGAGCTCGAGCAGCGGCTCGATCTGCTCGGCGGTGCGGATGCGGTGGCGCATCTGCCAATGCCAGTCGTTCCACTCGGCGTCGGTGACGTCGGGATAGTGGCGCCGCCGGAAGGCCCGCGCGCCGGGGCCGACGGCGGGCAACTTGCGGGCAAGAAAAAAGGCGGGAACAGAGTCCGCCCGAACGGGAATATCTTCAGGGTGCGGGACCGCGTGCGAGGGTTCCGCCGGGGACGGAGGTTCGTCGGCAACGCCCGACGCACCCTCCTTCTGTTTCTCACGGCTCAGCGTCGTGAGGCGACCGATGGCCTGGGGGTGACAGGACACGCCGTCTCCTTTCGAGACAGGGGTCCGGCCGGGCGACGGGGCCGGGGAACTCCGGGTGGTGTCGCCTGATCCGACTGGCGCGACAAGATACCGCGTCGGGCGGGACTGTCAATCGGAATGTGGGAACCGGGGTCCACCCGCCGGTTCGGGGGGCGCCGCCCCGTCGACCGGACACCCCTGACCGCGCCGAACCCGGGTGGCGGCATTCCGGACAACGAGTATCCTGTTTCTTTCGTCACCCGACCCCCGTTCCGCGAGGTCCGACCCATCATGAACATGCCAGCCTCCGGCCCCGCGCCGTCGCGCGGAGTCGCCGGCTTCCTCGGCGCCATCGAGCGCGTGGGCAACGCCCTGCCCCATCCCGCCACCCTGTTCGCCGGCCTGGCCCTGCTGGTCGTCGTCCTTTCGGGCGTCTTCGCGGCCCTGGGCATCCGGGCCACGCATCCGGGCACCGGGGAGATCATCGAGCCGGTCAGCCTGGTCAGCATCCACGGCCTGCACCGCATCCTCACCGAGCTGATCCACAACTTCACGGGCTTCGCGCCCCTGGGCACGGTGCTGGTCTCGATGCTGGGCATCGGCGTGGCCGAGCGCACCGGCCTGATCGGCGCGGCCCTGCGCCTGCTCGTGCTGTCGGCGCCGCGCGGGCTGCTCACCTTCCTGCTCGTGTTCTCGGGCATCCTGAGCAACACCGCCAGCGAAGTGGGCTACGTGCTGCTGGTGCCGCTGGGCGCCATCATCTTCCAGACCGTGGGGCGCCACCCCCTGGCGGGCATGGCGGCGGCCTTCGCCGGCGTGTCGGGCGGTTACAGTGCGAACCTGCTGCTGGGCACGGTCGATCCGCTGCTGAGCGGCCTCTCGGAGGAGGCGGCCCGGATCATCGACCCGGCCTACATCGTGAATCCGGCCTGCAACTGGTACTTCATGATCGTCTCGACCTTCTTCATCGCGGCGGCGGGCACCTGGGTCACGGAGAAGATCGTGGTGCCGCGCCTGGGCCGGTACGGCGGCGAGGTCGCGGCGGAAGACCTCGGCGAGCTCGGGCCCGACGAGAAGCGCGGCCTGCTCTACGCCCTGGTCGCCAGCCTGCTCTTCACCGGCTTCCTGCTGTGGGGCACGGTCCCGGCCGACGGCTTCCTGCGCGACCCGGCCACGGGCGACCTGCTGCGCTCGCCGTTCACCAGGGGCATCGTGGCCTTCATCTTCTTCGGCGCGACGATCATGGGCATCGCCTACGGCGTGGGGGCGAAGACCATCCGCAACGACAGCGACGCCATCGAGGGCATGGGCAAGAGCATGGAGACCCTCGGCATCTACATCGTGCTGTGCTTCTTCGCGGCCCAGTTCGTGGCGTTCTTCAAGTGGACGAACCTGGGCCTGATCTTCGCCATCAAGGGGGCGGCGGCCCTGGAGGCGGCGGGGCTGGGCGACATTCCGCTCATCGTGAGCTTCGTGATCCTCTCGGCGATCATCAACCTGGCCGTGGGCTCGGCCTCGGCCAAGTGGGCCATCATGGCGCCGGTCTTCATCCCCATGTTCATGCTGTTGGGCTACTCGCCCGAGCTGGTGCAGGCCACCTACCGCGTGGGCGACAGCGTGACCAACGTCATCTCGCCGCTCATGTCGTATTTCCCGCTCATCGTGGCCTTCATGAAGAAGTACGCCGGCGACGCGGGCATCGGCACCGTGGTGGCGACCATGCTGCCCTACTCGTTCACGTTCTTCGTGGTGTGGACGATCCTGCTGATCGCGTGGCTGTGGCTGGGGTTGCCGCTCGGGCCGGGAGCGGCGCTGAAGCTGGGGTAGGACGATCGGCCCGCTTCAGCCGCGGGGGCGGGTGAGCCAGGCCTCGGCGTCGGCCTCGGTGCGGAAGACGCCGACTTCCTGGATCAGGTCGGCGCCGTCGATCTCGACCAGGATCTGGTACATGCGCATCATGCCGAAGGCGAAGTCGCCGTCGACGAGGTGGGCCAGGCGGGCCCGGCTGCGCTCGGGGAACCGGCGCCGGGCCCGGACGATCTGCTGCCAGAACTCGGCGTCCACGTGCTCGAAGTCGAACCGGCGCAGGTCCCACAGGGCGTCCACGTCCGGGTCGTAGTCCGGCGATCCGGTCATGTCCTTCATGAAATCCTGGAACTCCGGAATCGTGACCTTGCCGATCACGCTGATCCGCAGAATCCTCTTCGCGGCGTCGAATTGGCGTTCAATGGCCATGGTTCGTCCGTCCTCCTCGTTGGCGCGGAAATCTACTACCGTCGGGATCCCCGCCCAAGCGGATCGTACGGGTCCGATTCCTTTTTTTCGCGATTTTTCTGAAACTCCCTTGTCCGGGCCCCGTATTGGCGGTACTATATTAGTCAACTAATATAGCAATATACCCGACTGAAACGAGGGCACGGGCATGATCCACATCGATCCGCGCGACGGGACTCCCATCTACCGCCAGGTCATCGACCAGGTGAAGCTGATGGTGGTTTCCGGCCAGTTCGCGCCGGGGGACCAGCTCGAATCGGTCAGCAGCCTGGCCGCCAGACTGAAGGTGAATCCCATGACGATCAGCAAAGCCTACGGGATGCTCGTGGCCGAGGGGGTGGCCGAGCGCCGCAAGGGTGTCGGCATCTTCGTCGCCGCCATCAGCGAGCAGAGGGCCGACCGCGAACGCCAGCAGCTGCTGGACGACGCCCTGCGCGAGGCCGCAGGTCTCATCGTCCAGCTCGACGTGTCCGACGCCGAGGCCTCCGCCGCCCTGCGCCGCCACATCACCGACTACCGCACCCGCGCGAAGGGGGACGAGCGATGAGCCACGACACCATCATCTCGGTGAAGGACCTGAGCCGGGAGTTCGGGGACAAGAGGGCGCTGGGCGCCGTGAATCTCGAGATCCCGCGGGGATCGGTCGTCGGCCTGCTCGGGCCCAACGGCTGCGGCAAGACGACGCTCATCAAGCACCTGATCGGGCTGCTGGTGCCGAGCCACGGCGAGGTCCGGGTCTTCGGCACGCCGGCCGCCGAACTGGGGCCCGACCAGATCGCCCGCATCGGCTACGTGAGCCAGGACGCCGACCTGCTCACCTGGCTCAACGTCGGCGAGACCGTCGACCTCGCCCGGGCCCATCAGCCCCACTGGGACGACGCCCTCGCCGCGCGGCTGCTGGGCGAGTTCGGGCTCGAACGGCACGCCAACGTGGGCAAGCTCTCGGGCGGCCAGAAGCAGCGCCTGTCCATCGTCCTCGGCGTGGCGCACCGCCCCGAACTGCTGCTGCTCGACGAGCCGGCCGCGGCCCTCGATCCGGTCGTGCGCCAGGAGTTCCTCGATCTGCTCATGGACCTGATCCAGGACGGCGAGCGCACCATCGTCATCTCGAGCCACATCCTCACCGACGTGGAGAAGGTCATCGACCGCGTGCTCATCCTGGACCGGGGGCACGTGCACTGCTTCCAGCCCCTGGACGACCTGCGCGAGGAGTACTACCGGGTCAGCCTGCGGGCGCTGTCCGGCGAGATGCCGGCCGAGCTCGGGCTGAGCGGGCTCAAGCATCTGGCGCGCGAGCGCTCCTCCGCCGTGGCGACGGTCCACAACCCGGACCGCGCCGTCCTCGAGCGCGAGCTCGCGACCCTGGCCTGCACCGCCGAGGTGCGCCATCTGGAGTTCGAGGAGATCTACCGCCTGGTCGTGACGGGAAAGTGAGGCCGACCATGTCCACCGCGAATCTGCAGTTGAGGGCGCACCTGCGCCACCGGGGTCTCCTGTTCTGGACCTACTTCGTGCCGGCCGTCTTCTTCGCCACCCTGGTCGCGATCCAGGTGGCCAAGCACTTCGGCTCGGCCTCGCTGAACCTCTGGGCGCTCCTGGCCCTGGTGGGGGCATCGGCGTTCTTCCTCGCCTCGAGCCAGCAGGAGATCCTGACCCGGCCGACCTTCTACCTCCTGCCGGGTCTGCGGGCGGGCATGGCGACGAACCAGGTGCGGGTCGGACTGGTGGTGGGCGCCGCCGCCGTGCTGACCGCCTTCGCGCTGCCCGGCCTGGGCGATCTCCTGGCCGCGTCGCCGCTGCGGGCCGTCTCGGTCCTGGCCGTGGCGATCCTCGTCTTCGCCCTGGTGATGCTGCTGGCGATGCAGCTCTCGTTCCTGACCTGGATCATCTTCCAGGTCCTGTGGCTGCAGATCTTCCTGATCAGGCAGGTCATGCGGGTGTCCGACGAGGCCGTGGCCGGGGCCCTCGACCAGGTCGCGCTCTGGTCGGCGGCCGCCGTCGTCGGCGTGTTCCTCGTGCTGCAGCAGATCCGCAGCGCGGGCCTGCACCGTCGCGTCGCGGAGAGCCCTTACCTGTCCGTCGCCGACATCAAGAACACCGACAAGGTGGCCGAGTTCAAGCGGCTGCGGGATCTCCACAAGGCCGAGACCGCTGGTGGTCCGCGACCTTTCGCCGGCGCCATGGCAGCCGGGCTGCGTTGGACGGGCGCCCAGCGGCGGGCAGGCCGGGCGGCCCGGGCCCTGGCCGGCGAGGCCGTCGTGCTGGGCTTCGCGGCGAGCCTGCCCCGGCGCTGGTGGAAGCTGCTCCTGGCGGCGGGCGTGCTGCCGCTGTTCATGGTCATGGGCGGCTTCTACGACGCCCGCGCCGTCGCTTTCGACGACAACTGGGTGCGCGAGTGGTTCGTCAACCTGCCCTTCATGTCGATCGCGTTCTTCGGGATCTTCGGCACCTACCTCCGGCATCCGGCGCCCGGCCGCCTGTGGGACCGGGGAACGCGTCGCGACGCCCTGGTGCCGACGATGATCGCCATGCTCGGCGCGAGCTACGCCATGACCGCGGTGCTCTTCGCGTTCGGCCATGCGGCGGCGGCCCTGCTGCCGCCCCTGGCCTACCGGGGCGAGGCGCTGCACATGGTCGCGCCGTCGTGGCACGTGTGGCTGTGGCCGGCGTTCTGCCACGCGGTGCAGATGCTGGTCTGGTCGCTCTGGCGCAGCCCGCGCTGCCAGGGCGTGATGCAGCAGACGGGCACCCTGGCCTTCTTCCCGCTGATGCTCTTCCTCCGCATGTGGTACGGGCCCTTCGCCTACCCGGCGGCGATCGGCGGAACGGTGATGCTGCTCATGGCGCTGCCGCTGGTCTGGTCGTGGCGGGTCATGCGGACGGATCAGGCCTGACGGACCGCGCGGGCCGCGATGGAGAAACTGCGCGCGAAATCCCGACGGACGTGCGATGCTCCCCCGGCAATGGGGGCTCATCGCATGTCCTGATCGGAGGGGATACCATGTCACGCAAACTCGGCGCCGAGTTCATCGGCACCTTCTGGCTCGTCCTGGGCGGTTGCGGCAGCGCCGTCCTGGCCGCGGCCTTTCCCCAGGTGGGCATCGGCCTGCTCGGAGTCTCTCTCGCCTTCGGCCTGACCGTCCTGACCATGGCCTTCGCCATCGGCCACATCAGCGGCTGCCACCTGAATCCCGCCGTCTCGTTCGGCCTCTGGGCGGGCGGACGTTTCGACGCGAGGGAACTCGGGCCCTACATCGTGGCGCAGGTCCTCGGCGGCATCGCCGGGGCCGGGGTGCTGTACGTGATCGCGAGCGGCCAGGCGGGCTTCGACATCGCCGGCGGCCTGGCGAGCAACGGCTACGGCGACCACTCGCCCGGGGGCTACACCCTCGTGGCGGGTCTCGTGTGCGAGATCGTGATGACCTTCATGTTCCTCATGATCATCCTCGGGGCGACCGACGCCCGGGCGCCGCAGGGTTTCGCGCCGATCGCCATCGGTCTCGGCCTGACCCTCATCCACCTGATCAGCATCCCCGTCACCAACACGTCGGTGAACCCGGCGCGCAGCACCGGTCCGGCCGTGTTCGTGGGCGACTGGGCCCTCGGCCAGCTCTGGCTGTTCTGGGTGGCGCCGATCGTCGGGGCGGTGCTGGCCGGATTCGTCTACCGCTCGCTCTTCGCCGCCCGCGACGGCTAGCGGTCCTCCACCGACCACCCCGGGACGTCCACGAGCTGCGCGCCGTGGGCGTCCTGCAGGGCGTACTGGAACCAGGGCAGGATGGCGTGGGCGCCCACGCGCCCCGAGCGGTCGATGGCGAGGTAGCCCACCTGCAGCTCGTCCTCGCGCCAGCGCGGGTTGCGCCGCACGATGCGCGCGACCCCCTCGCGGCACGCCTCGGCCGGCGAGAGCCCCTGCCGCATGAGCTCGACGATGAGGAAGCTGCCCACCGTCTTCATGACCTCCTCGCCCACACCGGTGGCGCAGGCCGCGCCGACCTCGTTGTCCACGTAGAGGCTGGCCCCGATGATGGGCGAGTCGCCCACGCGGCCGTGCATCTTGTAGGCCAGACCGCTGGTGGTGCAGGCCCCCGAGAGGTTGCCGTCGCGGTCGATGGCGAGCTGGCTGATCGTGTCGTGGCGGCTCGGGTCCGAGGCGGCCGACCAGGGCTCGTACTTCGCCTCCCGCCGCCACTTCTCCCAGTCGCGGCGCGCCCGTTCGGTGAGCAGGTCCTCGGCCGGATGCCCCTGCTCCAGGGCGAAGCGCCGGGCGCCCTCGCCCACGAGCATCACATGGGGCGTCTTCTCCATGACGGCGCGCGCCACGCTCACCGGGTGCCTGATGTCCTGCAGGAACGCCACCGAGCCGGCGTTGCCGGTCTCGTCCATGATGCAGGCGTCGAGGGTCACCTTGCCGTCGCGGTCCGGGCGCCCGCCGTAGCCCACCGAGTCCACCTCCGGATCGGCCTCCGTCACCCGCACGCCCGCTTCCACCGCGTCGAGGGCCCGCCCGCCGGCCGCCAGCACGCCCCAGGCGGCGGCGTTGGCGGCGAGGCCGTGCCGCCAGGTCGAGACGACCACGGGGCCGCCGCCCGGATGCTCGCCCGGATCGACGAACCGGTCGATGAGCGACGCGCCCGCGCCGCTCCCCACCGGATCGGGCTCCTGCTGGGCGCGGCCGGCCCGTCCGGCGGTCAGGGCGGCGAGGGCGGCGCCGGCGGTCTGCAGGAAGCGGCGGCGGGTGGTCATGACGATTCCTCGGTTTCCGGCCCGGCGAGGGCCAGGGCCAGGGTGGCGATCTCGTGGGGGGCCAGCGGCACGCGCACGCGGCGGCCCCCGTGGGTCGGAACGGGGTCGTCCCGGTAGATGTGCAGTTCGGTCTCGACGAGGCTCACCTTCTCGACGTCGATCACCGGCAACTCGAGGTGCAGGGTCTCGGTCACCGCGACATCGGCGAGGTTGACCAGCCGCACGATCAGCGCCTCGCCCCGCTCGGCCCGCTTGACGGCGGTGATGGCCACGCGCGGATCGGAGCCCGCGAGCAGGCCGGCGCCGCCGGACGTGCTGTCGTCCGCCACGCCCTGCACCACGGGCGTCGGCGTGCGCCAGGCGTCGCTGCGTCCCTTGACGTCGGCGGTGAGCGGGTCGCCCGTGAACGGCATCACGGCGCAATGGAAGGTGTGGCGCCCGATGAGCTGGGCGTCGGGCGTGGCCAGGGTGGGGCCCGCGTTGATGCGGTTGCGCGTGGGCAGGTCGTCGCGGCTGAGCCAGTCGACGCAGCGCAGCAGGGTCACGGCGCAGACGGCGGTGCCGTCGCCGGCGTCGAGCACCTCGACCTCGGGCAGGCCCCGGTTGAAGACGGCCAGGCCGCCTTCCGCGTCCACGAGGGCGCTGAAGTCCTGCTGGGGCCAGTTGTTCGTTAAGGGTACGGCCCCCCCCAAGATCTACGCTCGTCCCCTGCGCGGCGCTTTTCCCAGCTAGTGGCCCCCGGTGAGCTGGGCGTCGGCCGCGAAGCCCGCCGGGAACCACGCCCGCAGGCGGTGGTCGAAGGCGCGGTTGTTGACGGTGGTCGCGATGTCGAGCAGACGCGCGTCGGCCTCGAGGGCGATGCGCACCGTGACGTCGCACGGCGTCGTGCGCACCTGGCGGGTGCGGCGGTCGGGCTCCAGCGAGCGGGGCAGATCGAAGCGGAACGTGGTCTCGGCGGCGGCCCGCAGCGGCGAGCGGTCCTGCAACCGGACCTTGCCCTCGGCGCCCGCCGAGAACGTCGTGCCCGACGTCTCGGCCGGACAGAAGTCGTACTCGTCGCCCGCGTCCTCGGTGTCCTCGAGCAGGTTCAGGCCGGCGAAGGTGCGGCCGGTGGCCTTGTCGAGCAGGTCGATGGTGCCGTCCGGATGCAGCGTCGCGGCCAGGTGGGCGTTCTCGAGCCGGGCGCCGTCGCCGGCGTAGCCGGTCGTCACCGCACCGGGCGCCCGGACACTGGGCCCCGGTGCGGTGGTGAGCCGGAAGGCGGCGTGGCCCACCGGCGGCAGGTCGGGGGCCAGGAAGCGCAGGGTCACGCAGGCGTCGTGGGTGTCGCCCTCGGTGCCGTCGCCGATGATCCGGTCGCCGAAACGGCGCAGGTAGGTGTCCAGGCGCGCGGCCTGGTCCTCGTAGGCGAGCAGTGCGCGGTAGTCGACGCCCCAGAAGCGCTCGAGGTGCCGCACCTGCCGCACCTCGCACGGCACCGGCCGGCCGGCGGCGTCGGTCACGCGCAGGGCCGCGGGATCGCCACTGCCCGGCGGCAGCACCACGAGCCGGTCGACGACGGCACGGCGCCGCCGGGGCAGGGGGTTCGCCACGCGCAGCACCATCTGCCGGTCGCCGTCCGGCTCCGGGGCCAGGGCCGGCGTCCAGCACCGCAGCAGCCGCGTCACCATCTGCTCGCCCGTCTCGCGCACGGTGGCGAAGCGGGTCTCCATCTCGCGGTGCACCGCGTCGATGCTGCAGCCGCAGATGGAGTCGTGGGGGTGGTTGCGCAGCAGTTCGCGCCAGGCCAGATCGAGCAGTCCGGACGGCCAGGCGTGGCCGTCGCGGGCCCAGGCGGCGGCGTGCAGGGGCTCCACGACCCGGGTCAGCAGATCCTGGCAGGCGGTGTTGGCCTGCTTGAGGGGCATGCGGGTCGACCACACCCCCGAGAGGATCGGGTTGTCGCGTCCGCCGAGGAGTTCGCCCGCGAGCACCGGTCGCTCGTCGTCGGGCGTGTGCTCCCGCACGGCCGCCACGAAGTCGGCCAGCGAGGCGACGGTGAACGCGGTGTCCGGGAAGGCCTCGGCGAGGGCCGCCAGCACGGGGCCGCCGGCGCGCTGCGGCGGGAAGTGGTCGCAGCCGTTCAGCAGCAGGGCCGGATCGTGCCCGGGGCGGCGCGCCATCTTCGCGAAGAGCTCGCGCACCTGCGCCACGGCGCGCGCGGGCTCCACCGCCCGCGCCGTGTGGGCGTGCCAGAGTTCCGCGTGGCCCAGCCCGCCGGCGTTGCAGTACCCCTCGCACGGGTTGACCGCCAGCACCTCCGAACCGTCCGGCCCGCGCCAGCGGAAGAGCCAGCCCACGTCGTCGGCCCGATCGTCGAGACCGCGCGCGAAGACGAAGCTGTCGAGGCCGGCGAGCTGGAGCAGTTGGGGCAGCTGGGCGATGTGGCCGAAGCTGTCCGGCATGTAGCCGACCCGGTGCACGCGCCCGAGGGGCGAGGTGCGATGGCCGCGGAGCAGGTTGCGGGCGGTGGCCTCGCCGCTGACGAGGAACTCGTCCGGCAGCACGTACCAGGGGCCGACGACGAGGCGGCCCTCGCGCACGAGACGGTCGACGCGGTCGCGCGCATCGGGCCGGGCGGCGAGGTAGTCCTCGAGCACGGCCGTCTGGCCGTCGAGCAGGAAACGGGGCACGGCGTCGTCGTGGTCCAGCGCGTCGAGGATGCCGTCCACGGCCGCGACCAGGTCGACCCGGAAGCGCGCGAACGTCTGGTACCACTCCCGGTCCCAGTGGGTGTGGGCGACGACGAAGGCCTGGCGGGGGGCGTCGGTCATGGCGGACCTCAGGAGCAGGCGGCCAGCACCTCGCCGACCGTGGCGGTGGCGCGGCCGATGCAGGTGTCGGCGGCGCCGTAGTAGAGCTGCAGGGTGGCAGCGGGGCCGGCCGGTTCGCCGTCGGCCACGCCGTCGACGATCAGGCCCGACGGAAACACGACGTTGGGCACCTGGCCGACCATCTCCCATTCCTCGCGGGGTTCGAGCAGGTTCTCGTCCGTGCGCGCGAGCACCTTCGTGGGGTCGTCGCGGTCGAGCAGGACCGCGCCGGCCTGGTAGATGTTGGCCGCCTGGAAGTGGGTGGCGACGCCGTGGTAGATCAGCAGCCAGCCCTGCTCGGTGAGCACCGGCGGCGGGCCCGCGCCGACGAGTTCGTCCCAGTAGTGGGGCCGACCGCCGAACACCGGGCCGAGGTCCTCCCAGTTCTGCAGGTCGTCCGAGGCGAGCAGGCGCACGCCGGCGCCGGTGGGCGGTCCGCCCGCGGGGCGGGCCGTGTTGGGCCGGTCGAGCATGAGCACGCGACCGCCCACCAGGCCGGGAAAGAGCACGCCGTTGCGCGTGTCCTCGCCGCCGGTCAGGGCCACCAGGCTCAGCTGCGAGAGCCCGACGCAGCACACGTCGTCCGGACCGGCCGGCGACCAAACCGCGAGCCGGCAGCCGCGATCGGTGTCCAGGGCCGTCACCACGAGCCGCCCGAAGCCGGTCGCGGTGACGCGCGCGTCGTAGACGTGGTGGACGGCGAGGGGCCGGCCGTCGACGGGATCGACGAGCCCCTCGAGCCCGCGGAACGTGACGGGCCGGGGCTGGAACGAGAAGCCCAGACCGTCGGGATTGGTGGCGAGCCAGGTCAGGGTGCGCCGGCCGCGGGTCTGGACCCGGCACATCAGCACCGACACGGCGCCGACGCGCAGGGCGCCGGGATTGAAGACGCTGCTCACGTCGACGGCGACGCCGGGCACGTCCGGCACGTCGTGCCGTGTCAGCAGCGGGCCATGCCCGAGGCGGTGGAACATGTGGCGGCGACTCCCGGGTGGAGGATGGGGCGATCGGGCCAGTCTAGCACCGGGGTGCCCGGATCACCAAGCACCGGTGGCCGCGAACAGCCGGTCAACGTGTCCCTTCACTCCTCAACAGCCGCCCCGTCTCGTCCACCGTCGCGGTCACCGTCGGCGTGACGAGACGGGCGGCGAAACGCGCGTCGCTCGCGTCCATCTCGAGTCGCCAGCCGGGGGGCAGGGGCGTCGTGTGCACGGCGCCGTCCTGCCGGGGCCAGGCGGGGAGCCGACCGGTCGCCACGCCGAGTTCGGTCAGCGACGCGGCGAAGCGCCCCCGTTCGGCGGCGAATTCCCGCTGCAGGTAGTAGACGGGCATCACGAGGCGGGCGGTGACGATGGCCGCGTGCTCGTCCGAGTTGGCGAACGTGATCGCGTCGGTCCCGTCGCCGAACAGGACCTCGCCCCACATCTCGGGCATGTGCATGGCGACCGCGCCCTGGGGCGACCACACCCAGTTGTCCTCGGGCAGCGGCCGTCCGGTCTCCGCGTCGGTGATCTTCGCGTACGCCCCGTCGACGACCTCGGTGCGCCACTGCACGCGGGAGAAGTTCAGCCGCCAGACGTCCCCGGGGCGCGGCGGCGCCGGCCGGCCGGCCGCCTCGCCCAGCACGGCCCAGGGAATGGCGATCTCGACCGTCCAGCCCGTGTCCGTGTCGGCGGGATCGTTGAGCGTGCCGTCGACGTGCACGGCCGTCCGCAGCCCGGCGATGTCCCAGGCGTTCACCGCCGGCGCGCCGTCGCGGTAGGGGCGCACCAGCATCAGATCCCACTCGGTGCCGAGGGCGTTGATCTCGAGCTCGTAGTACAGGTGGTTGTCGCCGTCCGGATCGATGAAGACCTCGAAGTCGTTGTCGTGGTAGATGACCGCGTCGCGCTGGGTGAGCTTCGCCCAAACGTGGGGCTCCTTCAGCTCGGCGGCGATGCAGAGGTCCTCGGCGGTCCAGACCATCTTCGCCCGGGTGCGGAAACGCGGCTCGCGGCGCACCGGACCTTCGATGTCGCCGAAGGGCTCCGTCCACGGGGCGGCGGCCCAGGCTTCGTCGTCGAGGCGGCCGTCGATGACGGGAGCCGACCCTGCGGGCGGGCAGACGTATTGGGCGGGGGCGGGGAAGGTCGCCGGAATCTGGAGCGACCGGGCGGATCCTGCAGGATATAACAAAAACACAAATATAACGATGATGATGCCGGATCGAAGTTGGTACAACAACTTTAGTCCCCAAATGTTAAGGTCCCGGGCCCCCTGGCGCCTCGCCTCGCACCATAGCACAATTTTCTGGTGTTCGGCAACGGATTCCGGCCCGTGATCGCCTGACATCAATAATGAAAACCGTTCTTGTTTGAATCAGATATCCCGTTTCTGTTACGATTTTAGCTCGGATTCTGCACAGAACGGATCCGCGAACCGAAACCCGAATGCGGGTCCACTCCCCGGGAACTCGGCCGCTTCACGCGGCGCGCGCCCGGAGCAACTGGGGGAGACAACATGAAGAAATGGACAATGACGCTTCTGGGCCTCGTGGCTCTCACCCTCGGTGCCTCGGCCTTCGCCCAGGTCTCGACGAACCCCTGCGACATCTCCGGCACCGTCGTCGCGGCGCCGAACCCGGGCTCCGGTCCGGCCTGGATGTACACCCTGACCCTCACCTGGGACACCGGCAGCCAGTACGCCCTGAGCCACATGAACCTGGTCATGGACGCCGCCGGCGGCACCTGCACCTGCCAGGACTTCGTCGACGCGATCGACTGGAGCGATCCGATCGGTTCCTCCGACGGCGACCCGTCGTGCACCGTCGACTACGAGGGCCGGCTCCAGTGCAACGGCGACCCGAGCATTCCGGGCGCTGAGGGCATCATGTTGAAGTTCGAGCCCATCGAGACCGGCGGCTGCGAGCCGGGCACCGTGGGTTCGGCCACCTTCGTCTTCTATTCGAACCTGGCCCCGGCGCCCATCGACGAGGACGTGCTCACCCTGGTCGACAAGTACGCCCTGAACAGCTGCTGGGGCGGTCTCAGCGGCGACTTCCCCGCCATGTCCTGCGACCCCGTTTCGGCCGAGGACGTGGACTGGGGCAAGGCGAAGAGCCTGTACCGCTAGGTTTCCCGCAGACATCCCGCAGGCCTGCGACCCCGATCCCGGTCGTGCCGGAGGCGCCACAACACGTGGCGCCTCTGTTTTCATGTCCCGCCGGGACGGTCGGTCGTTCAGCAGCCGATGCCGGCCGCCCGCACGCGACCCGGGTCGGTGGCGCTGCACGGCGTGACGGCGTGGATCATGCCGCACTCCGGACAGGCGCTCTCGAAGGTGACCATGGCGAAGGCCGCGCCGCAATGGGCGCAGGGAATGTCCAGCGGGGCGGGCAGGGGCATGTTCGCGAAGCCCATCTGCCGCACCTTGGTCAGGACCAGGACGCCGTCGGCGGCCGGGCCGTTGCAGCCGTCATGCATGACGTTACTCCTTGGATACCAACTTGGCGATCAAAACAGGACAATGATATCCAAATAAGGAAGGGAAGGCAAGGCCGGGCTCAGCGCACCACGATCTCGTCGACGAAGATCCAGGCCGGCTGGCCGCGGCCCGGATGCCAGGCGGGGCAGGTGCGGCGATTCGCCGCCACGACCCGCACGTACCGGGCGGTGGCGCCCACCGCCACCGCGAACGGGTGGATGAGCTTGCGTTGTTCGCGGTCGGACACGGCGTGGGTCGCGGGGGGAGCTTCGTGCCAGATGGCGCCGTCGGGCGACCAGGCGACGCGCACGGCGTCCGGCAGGAAGATCCACGCGTTGGCGTCCTGCAGGAAGCGGACGTCGACCGTGGCGATCGGCACCGGCGCGCCGAGATCGATCGTGGCCTCGAGATCGCCGCCCTCGAAGCCGGCCCAGCGTCCGTCGTCGTGGCGGTGGGAACCGAGCCGCCCGTCGGCGGGCCACCCCGCGCCGCCGCCGGGATAGCGCGAACTCGCCGGGCGGACGAACGCCACCGCCGCGCCCACCGCGAGGTGGGGATCCAGTTCGACCACGGTCGGCGCGCCGAAGGCTTCGCCCCGCACGTAGAGCTGCCACGCCCGCAGCACGGCCGGCGCGCCCGGGCGCGCATCCCGCTCGCCGTCCGCCGCGGCCTCCTCGTCATCGGCGCCGACCCACGCCGGGAGCTGCTCTTCCGGGGCGAGGGCGGGCCG
>JAGRNP010000018.1:0-37730 GCA_020440705.1 bacterium
AGCGACTCCCAGCCGGCGGTCGCCGCATCGGGCAGGTCGAGGACCTCTCCCACGTGCCGTGCGCCGGGTCGGAGTCCCTGCGGCGAGCCCGTGGCCAGGATCACCGCCCAACCGTCGCGCGCAGCCGCCAGGGCCGCAGCGGCGGCGGTGCGTCCGGCGCCGATGACGACGAGGTCGAGCGAAGGGGCGGCGGCGGCGGTCACGGTTCCTCCGGGGGGTCGGGACATTGCGAGGCCCCGTCATGATCGCCGCACAAGCGGCCAAATGCCACCGCATTCCCCCACTTTGCCCACCGCGCGCCACATTGACGCTCCGGGGGTCAACTCTTATTATGGGACGGACATTTCCGCATTCCCAACCGCGCACAGCCCGTCCAATGGAGGAACCATGAAGATTGCCGTGTGTGTGAAGCAGGTTCCCGACTCGGAGACCCGGATCAACCTCGCCGCGCCCGCCGCGACGCTGGACGAATCCGGCTTCACCCGGGTCCTGAACCCCTACGACGCCTTCGCCGTCGAAGAAGCCGTGAAGATCAAGGAAGCCGGCGGCGAGGTCGAAGTGACGGCCATCACCGTGGGCAGCGACGCGGTCAAGGAGACCCTGAAGAAGGACTGCCTGGCCGTCGGCTGCGACAAGGCCGTGATCATCGGCGACGAGGCCCTGCGGGGTGCCGACGAGATGGCCGTCGCCACGGCCATGGCCGCGGTGATCAAGCGCGACGGATTCGACCTGGTGCTGACCGGCATCAAGGCCATCGACGACGACAGCGGCCAGCTCGGCGTGCTGCTGGCCGAGATGCTGGGCATGGCCCATGTCTCGACCATCACCAAGCTCGCCCTGGGTGACGGCACCCTCACCGCCGAACGCGAGATCGAGGGCGGCAAGGAAGTCGTCGAGGCCTCGCTGCCCGCGGTGCTCACCTGCCAGAAGGGCCTGAACGAGCCTCGCCTGCCGAGCCTGCCCAACATCATGAAGGCCGGCATGAAGCCCATGGAGAGCGTCACCTGTGCCGACCTGGGCATCGAGGTGCCCGCGAGCCTGGTCACGGTCAAGCAGTACGCGCCCCCGGCGCCGCGTGGCGCCTGCAAGTTCATCAGCCCGGACGACCCCGCCGCCGCGGCCCGCGAACTCGCGCGCCTGCTGCACGAAGAAGCCAAAGTCATCTGACCCGAGGGAAGGAGAATAGCATGCCGAACATCGCAGTCTTCATCGAGCAGCGCGACGGCGCCCTCAAGAAGGTGGCCTGGCAGATGCTCAGCGAGGCCCGCCGCGTAGCCGACGTCGCCGGTGGCGAGGTCTGGGGCGTGTACCTGGGCCCCAATGCCGACGCGGCCGCCGCCGAGGCCGGCAAGTACGGGGCCGACAAGGTCTTCGCCGCCGCGGACGACGCCTTCACCGTCTACAACAGCGAACTCTGGGGCACGGCCCTGGCCAGCTTCGTCAAGGCGAAGTCGCCGGACGTCCTGCTGGTCGGCTCGACGGCCATGGGCAAGGACCTCGGTCCGAAGACCGCCGCCAAGCTGGGCTGCGCGTGCGTCAGCGACGCCGTCGGCCTCAAGCACGACGGCGCGTGGGAAGTGCGCCGTCCGGTCTTCGCCGGCAAGTGCTTCACCGATGTGACGTGGAGCGGCGCCACCGCCGTGGTGGGCATCCGCCCCAACGCCTTCGTGGTGGCCGAGAAGGGCGGCAGCGCCGCGGTCGAGACGTTCGACGCCGGCCTCGGCGGCGTGACGCCCAAGGCCACGGTCAAGAGCGTCGAGGCCAGCACCGGCGGCAAGGTCACCCTGACCGAGGCCGAGATCGTCGTCTCCGGCGGGCGCGGCATCAAGGGTCCGGAGAACTACCCGCTCATCGAGAAGCTGGCCGACGCCTTCGGTGCCGCCGCCGGCGCCAGCCGCGCCATCGTCGATGCGGGCTGGGTCGACTACTCCCACCAGGTGGGCCAGACGGGCAAGACCGTCGGACCGAACCTCTATGTCGCGTGCGGCATCAGCGGGGCGATCCAGCACCTGGCGGGCATGAGCAGCAGCAAGTGCATCGTCGCGATCAACAAGGACGAGGCGGCCCCGATCTTCAAGGCCGCCGACTACGGCATCGTCGCCGACCTGTTCGACGTGGTGCCGGTCCTGACCGACGAGGTCGGCAAGATCCGCGGCTAGTCGCCTCCGGATGTGCTATTATTGCTGAAGGTTGACCGCGAACTGCCCCGGCTTGTCCGGGGCAGTTCCTGCTCCCGAGAACCCCGCGTCCCGCCGTGCGGAGAGCGTCCATGCCCCGATCCTCCCAACGCATCCTCCAGGCGACCTGGAACTGGCGCGATCCCGCCGCGGACGGCGCCGGACGCCCCGCGCTCGGGCGGGCGGCGCTGATCCAGGCCACGGTCATGCTGGCCGTGGCCGCCCTGCTGCGCTTCGCCCTGGGCCACGCCGTGGCCGCGAGCGTCGTCGCCGTCCTGGCCGGCGTGGTGGCCGGGCTGGGCCTGGCCCTGCCGGGAGTCTACCGGCACGTGCACCGCTTCGGCCAATCCCTCGGCCGCGGCGTGGGCGCCCTGCTGGCCTGGTTGCTCCTCGTGCCGTTCTTCTACCTTTTCGTGACCCCGGTGGCGGCGTGGCTGCGCTGGCGCGGCCACGACCCGCTGCACCGGCGCCGCCGCGATCCCGGCCTGACCTACTGGATTCCCCGCGGGCCCCAGCGGCCCGATGAGAACATCGCGCGCCAGTTCCTGCGCGAGGATCGCGGCGCCCGGGCCGTCGCGCGCCCCGTAGGCAGCCGACCGGAACGCGGCGACGCCGGCGGGGAGAATCGCCCATGAACATTCTCGGCATCAGCGCCTTCTATCACGACTCGGCCGCCTGCCTGGTGCAGGACGGGCACATCGTGGCCGCCGCCCAGGAGGAGCGATTCACGCGCCGCAAGCACGACGCCGGTTTTCCCCACCACGCGGTGCGCTACTGCCTGGCCGAGGGGGGCGTCGACCGTGACCAGGTCGACGTCGTCGTGTTCTACGACAAGCCCCTGACCAAGTTCGGCCGCCTGGCCAAGACCTGGTTCGCCACCGCGCCCCACGGCCTGCGGCCCTTCCTCATGGCCCTGCCGGTCTGGCTGCGGGAGAAGCTCTGGATCCCGGCGGACATCGAAGCCGCCCTGGCCGCGGCGGGCGCCGGCCGGCCCGGGGCCATGTATTTCTGCGAGCACCACCAGTCGCACGCGGCCAGCGCCTTCTTTCCGAGCCCCTACCGCTCGGCCGCCGTGCTGACCATGGACGGCGTCGGCGAGTGGGCCACGACGAGCATCTGCCACGGCCGCGACAACCGTCTGGACGTGCTCGAAGAGCTCCATTTCCCCCACTCCCTGGGCCTGCTCTACTCGGCCTTCACCTACTTCACCGGCTTCCGCGTGAACTCGGGCGAGTACAAGCTCATGGGCCTCGCGCCCTACGGCGAACCGGTGTATGCCGACACGATCCGCGAGCACCTCGTCGACCTGCGGGCCGACGGTTCCTTCGCCCTGAACATGGACTACTTCGGCTTCCACGACGACCTGCGCATGACCAACGACCGCTTCGCCGCCCTGTTCGGCGGTCCGGCCCGCGAGCCCGAGACGGCCATGACCCGCCGCGAGATGGATCTGGCCCGTTCGGTGCAGGAGGTGACCGAGGAGATCGTGCTGCGCCAGGTGGCCCACGCCCATGCCGTCACCGGGGAGCGCAACCTCTGCCTGGCCGGCGGCGTGGCCCTGAACTGCGTGGCCAACGGCCGCATCATCCGCGAGGGCCCCTTCGAGAACGTGTGGATCCAGCCGGCCGCCGGCGATGCGGGCGGCGCCCTCGGCGCGGCCCTGCACGTGTGGCACCAGGTGCAGGACAACCCGCGTGCGCCGGACGGCGGACGCGACACCATGCGCGGCGCCTACCTCGGCCCGGAGTTCCCGGACGACGAGATCGCCGCCTGGCTCGACGCCCGCGGCTACCCCTACGAGACGTTGGACGACCAGGATCTGCCCGGGCGGGTCGCCGGGCTCATCGACGCGCAGAACGTCGTCGGCCTCTTCCAGGGCCGCATGGAGTTCGGACCGCGCGCCCTGGGCAACCGTTCCATCGTCGGCGATGCGCGCTCGCCGCGGATGCAGTCGGTGCTGAACCTCAAGATCAAGTACCGCGAGAGCTTCCGGCCCTTCGCGCCGTCCTGCCTCGAGGAGCGGATCGGCGAGTACTTCGACATCGACCGCCCTTCGCCGTACATGCTCCTGGTCGCCCAGGTGCGACCCGAGCGTTGCCTGGAGACGTCGCGGGAGCATGCCGACGACGACCTCTACGCGTGGGTCAACGAACCGCGCTCCGACGTGCCCGCCATCACGCACGTGGACTACTCGGCGCGCATCCAGTCGGTCGACCGCACGACCAATCCGCGCTACCACGCGATCATCGACGCCTTCCGCGAACGGACGGGCTACGGCATCATCATCAACACCAGCTTCAACGTGCGGGGCGAGCCCATCGTGGGCACGCCCGAGGACGCCTACCGCTGCTTCATGCGCACCGAGATGGACTGGCTCGTCCTGGGCACCCATCTGCTCGCCAAGACCGCCCAGCCCCGCCTCGCCGAGAAGGCCGAGGCCTGGCAGGAGGAATTCCCCCTCGACTGAGGGGCGGAAAGGGAATCGGACATGAACCGGCTCAGCTACATCGGACGCTTCTTCGGCGAGCTCTTCGCCTTCGCCCGGCAGAACAAGGCCTGGTGGATCGTGCCGATGGTCATCGTGTTGCTCGTTCTCGGGTCGCTGATCTTCACGGGGCAGGCCGTCGCGCCGTTCATCTACACCCTGTTCTAGTCACCGCCCCGCCGCATCGGAAACGCGAAGGGGAGAGGCCGCCGGCCTCTCCCCTCGTCGTTGCAGTCCGGCCCGCATCCTAGAGCGCGCCGAGCAGGTCTTCCTTGAGCCCCTTGTCCGCCGGCTTGCTGCCGAACCACACGGTCCAGAGGGCCCGCGTGAAGGCGAAGTTGGCGATGACGCCCTTGTCCTCGCCATTCAGGTTCGTCGTCAGGCCGGTGCCGGGCAGGTAGGTGAAGATGATGACGTCACCCTCCTGGGCGTCGCGGGTGAAGTAGCCCTGGAAGGTCTCCATGTCGGCGTCGAAGGCGCTGGTGTCGTCGTAGTTCTTCTCGATCACGCCGACGAGGGCGTCGATGAGCTTCTCGCGGCTGAAGCTCCGGCGCAGGTCCATGCGGATCTGCTTGGGCGCGTCCAGATCGACCAGCTCGGTGCCCGCGTTGGCACCCAGGCTGGCCGCGTCGCTCACGTACGACACGATGGTGTAGACGTCCACCTTCAGGAAGGTCTTCTCACGGAGGCCCACGCCGGTCGCCTTGAGCCCGTAGCTGGTGTCGCCGGCGGTCAGGGTGATCGTGTCGGGGTACTCGGTCTCGGTGTCGGGTTCGACGATGGCGAGCGCAGCGGGCGCCACGACGAGCAGAACCAGGGCGACGAGCCCGAACCTTCCGAACAATCTGGCCATGTTGGACTCTCCTGCGTTGGGGTTGACGGCAATCGGGCTCCGCGGAGCCGCACCGGCGAGACTACCCTGCCGCGCGTTCCGGGACAAGGAAAAGCCGGCGCCCGCCCCCATGGGGTCCGGGCGCCGGAATTCCCGCCGGTGCGGCCGGATCGCGTCAGCGATCCAGCTTGCCGTCCCGGCCGGTGGGCGGATGGATCTGCAGGTTCCCGTTGTCGATGTACCCGAAGACCTCGTACATGACGGCCGACGCATCGGTCGGGCCGGCATGGATCCGGATCCGGTAGAAATCCGGGCAGTCGCAGTCGGCGAGCTCGGTGCCCCCGTTGCGGCCGAAGCCCAGGGGATCGCAGCCGCCGGGGTTGTCGTGGCCGCCCGGCTCACCCAGGTCGTCCACGTTCACCTCGAACCAGTGCAGGCTCGAGCCCACGGTCACGTTGTCGGCGATCGACGCCGGCGAGCCCTTCATGTTCTTGAAAGTGCCCACGCCCGCGAAGTCGATCTGCTTGGCCGGGGCCGGACGCGCCTGCACGCACCAGCCCGGATCCATGCATTCGATCCAGTCGATCTCGGTGCCTGCCGGGGCGCTCGGCGTGCCCGCATGGAAGACGAAGGAACCGGCCGGGCCATCCTTCTGGTGGTGGGTCCAGTTGCCCCAGGGCTGCGGTTGCGACGCCAGCGGCGCGCCGGCCTGGCCGCCGAAGGTGTAGCTGTTGCCCTCGAAGGTGCTGTTGCCACCGCCGGTCATCCGGCAGCCGTCGCTTCCGGATTCGGGCTGGTAGATGCCCGCGTCCCACGACAGGTCGGTCTCACCCGGCGTCAGGACCGTGCAGACCGTTTCGCCGGTCGCGGTGTCGGCATCGCTGTCGGCCTCCGCATCCGGTCCCTGGTCCCGCAGGGTGAACTCGAAACCGTCGGGGCGCACGAAGCGGACGTTGTAGCTGCCCGGAGCGAGGTTGCCGAACAGGTAGTAGCCGTCGGCGTCGGTCGTGGTCTCGGCCAGGACCTGGCCGGCGCAGTCCAGCAGCTGGACCGTCACGCCGGGCACGCCGGGCTCATCCTGGTCCTGGATCCCGTTCATGTCGTTGTCCAGCCAGACCCGGTCGCCGAGGGCGGCCGGCTCGGGCGGCGTCCTGGGCACGGACAGGCCGCTGGCCAGCCAGCCGAGGCTGGCGCCGAGGGGCTCGTAGCTCTCGGTCGAGAACAGTTCCACGGTCAGGGAGGTGTCGCCGGCCGGGACGTTCACGTCCAGCAGGATCGAATCCCAGTTGGGCAGGTCGACGGCGCCGAGGACGTCGGTGAAGACCTGGTCGCCCTCGCTCGTCGTGACCTTGACCTCGTTGGGACGGCCGTCGCCGACGCTGCCGGCGATGACGAGCAGCTGGGCGGTGCGGGCCGTCGGCTCGGCGCCGAAGGTGAACGTCTGCGGCACGGTGCCGTCCAGGGTCGGGGCGAACTGGAAGAAGGCCAGATCCAGACCATCGACCAGACCGAGATCGGCGGTGGCGCCGTCGTCGTAGATCACGACGATGCTCACGCCGTTGTTCTCGTCGACGGTGCCGCCGGTCGTGTCGAAGTCGAAATCGGTCACCGCGACGGTGTTCGCACCGGGCTCGATCAGCCCGAGCTCGGTGATGTCCGCCCGGTAGGCGCTGAAATGGTAGTCGGCCGTGTCGGTGGAGTAGAACAGGGTCGGACCGCCGATGAGGTCGCCGGCCACGGCGTTGCCGTCGAGCGTGATGTTGTCGTCACCGGGCGCGCCGGTGGTGCCGCCGGCCCAGTAGGCGAGAACCTGGTTGATGGTCGCCCCCATCGGGACCATGATCTCCAGGCTGCCGCTGTCGGTGTCGACCATGCCGACTCCGCCTTCGGCGAAGCCGCTGCCGTCGGCGATCGCGATGGACGGGGTCCCGAGGGTCTCCGTTCCGTTCTTGTCCAGGTTCAGGTGATAGACGAGGGCGTCGTCGGCCTGCGGCGCGACCGAAGGCTCCTGGCGGGAGCAGCCGGTGGCGATGGCCGCGATGGCCAATCCCATCGTCAGGATTCTCATCAGTTTCATATTTTCCTCCCCAGGCGAGCGCGAGGCGGTGTGGGTCTATGGGTCACATTATCGTGATGATTCGCGTCACATTGTTGGACCTGTGCCGAATCCCTACCAAAAGTGTCCCATATTTGTGGCGTTTTTGTCAACGCTATTCCACAATACATCAATAATAGACCTGAAAATGGGCTCCACCTGATGGACCGGGGTGCGCGATTCAGCCCGATCCCGACGCCAGAGGCCACGCCGGGCGGCGTGGCGAGTCCCGGCGCACCCTCCCCATCGCGAATCCGAAGCGGCGGGAGCCGGTGCGGGCCGCCCAGTTCCCGTCCGCAGCCGGGCCACCGGCGGTCGATTGGCGCTTCCCTCCGGTCCGCAGCCGCTCCACGCGTGCTGCAACTCGCTGTCAAGCGGCGAGTTAAACGACCCGAAACCCTCGCTACGAACGGCACGCATCCTGCTTTCGCCCGGTGAACCCGTGACTCCGGACCGTAGGAGAGCCATGTCCCCGCCCCTCATCCGACGAGACGCCGAACCCGCATGTCGCCCCCTGCTCGGACTGGCCCTGATCGTCCGCGACGGAGGGCGCCGCTGGACCGACCTCCTCGACGCCGCCCTGGAGTGGGTCGACGAGATCGTCGTCGGCGACACCGGGAGCCGCGACGGGAGCGACGGGCAGGCCGCCCGACGCGGCTGCCGCGTCTTCCCGCTCCCCTGGACCGACGACTTCAGCGCCGCGCGCAACGCGGTGCTCGAACGCTGCCGGGCCCGCTGGATCCTGGTCCTGGACGCCGACGAGATCCTGTGCCGCGCCGACTGGCAGGCCCTGCGGGCCTGGGTCGAAGTCGGCGACAGCGCGGGGACCCCGGTCGCCGGCACCCTGACGACCCGCAACTATCTGGCAGCGCCCTACGGCCGACGCGGCTGGGCGCCCGTTCCGGACCCCGACCCCCATGGCCTGCCGGAGGGGGCGCCTGCTCCGGGATACGTGCCGACGTGCAAGGTCCGCGTCTTTCCCAACGATCCGCGCATCCGTTTCCGCGGCGCCATCCACGAGACCGTCGAGTCCAGCCTGTGGGAAGCCCACGTCACCGCGGTGGACCTGCCCTGGCCGGTCCACCACTTCGGCTATCTGGACGAGGACCCGGCCAAGGCACGCCACTACCTCAGCCTGGCCCACCGCAAGACCACCGAACAGCCCCACGACGCCCAGGCCTGGGCCGAGCTGGCCGAGTGCGCCCTCAAGTGCGGGGAAGCGACCCAGGCCCGTGTCGCCATCGACCGATCCCTCGTCCTGCAACCCGGCCACCCCGATCGCGCCCTGACCGCGGGCTGGCTGCGGCTCGAAGCCGGGGAACTGGCCGAGGCGGAGGATCTGCTCGCCCGGGTCATGTCGCACCACGAAGCCGGCTCCCCCCTCGTCGCCGAGGCGGCCCACCTGCGCGCCCAGATCGCGCTGCGACGTGACGACGCGCAGCGCTCCGCGCGACTGCTCGCCGTCGCCATCCGACTGTTTCCCGCCAACGGGCACTTCCAGAACACGCTGGGAACGTTGCATCTCTCCCTCGGGCGGCCCGCTCCCGCCCGGGAGGCCTTCCTGCGCGCCGCCGCGGCCCTGCCGGGAGTGGCCGCTCCCTGCCGCAACCTGGCTCTCCTGCATGCCCACCTGGGCGATGACGAGCAGGCCGCCGTCTGGCAGGACGAGGCCGACCAGCGCTCGGCACTCCGTCCGGCCTGCGCCAGGCAAGACGAAACCCCCGCCGGCGCGATCGCCTGACGGGGGTTCGGGGCCCGTGGGCCCGGTGTCCCGGATACCGGCTCTAGTTGCCGAGCTTCTTCCACACCGCCGTCATGTTCATGCCGCCGGACTCCGCGATCTGGGCGTGCTTGCGCGCCGTCTCGCCGTCGCCGAGGTTGCTGCAGGCGATGCCCATGTAGGCGTGGGCCAGCATGTTCTGCGGATCGATCTCCAGCGCCTTGCCGCAGGCGGTGCGCCCGGCGTCGTACTGGCCGAAGCGGCAGAAGAGGCGGCCCTGGCGGGCGTAGGCCTCGGCCTGGTCCGGATCGAGCGACAGCACCTGGCCGTACGTGGTGAAGGCCTCACGCAGCTTGTCCTGCTTCTCGAAGACCTGGCCCAGCGAAAGCCAGAGGTCGGCGTTCTCCGGATCGCCGGAAATGAACTTCAGGCACTCGTCCTCGGCTTCGGCCGGCTTGTTCTGCTCGACCAGGCCACCGACGACCCGCACCTTGGGCAGGGTCGCGTCGGGCGCCAGCGTCACCGCCGTCCGGAACGATTCCATGCCCGACTTGGGCCAGCCCAGCCGGAAGTAGATCTCGCCCATGCGCACGTGGCCGTCGACCGACTCGGGGTCGATCACCAGGGCCTCGCGGGTGACGGACTCGGCGCGCGCCATGCGGTCCTGGGCCTCGTAGACCTCGCCGAGGGTGATCAGCAGGTCGGCCGAGGCGTTGGCCTTGTTGCGCCCGATCTCGAGGATCTCCTCGGCCGACTTGAGGTCGCCGCGGGCGATCAGGAAGTCGGCGTAGGCCGTGTAGGACGCCGGATCGGTCGGGTTCTCGGCGATGAGGGCCTGGCCGGCGATGCGGCTGGAAACGTCCTGGGCCGGTGCCGTGGGCCCCGTCAGCAGAAGGATCAGCAGCGGCAGGCCGGTGGTGGCGAGTCGAGTCAGGGGGCTGCGGTTCATGTTCGGTGCTCCCGGCGGAGGGGTGGCGAATCGGCTGCCGCGGCGGGCAGGGTGCCCGCCGGACAGGTCTCGGTCGTTCCGCGTGGTTTCCCGTCGGGGTCGCGGAGGTCGTTTCGCCCCTGCCCTATCAAGATCGATGCCAGACCCCGCAGCCGCCAGACCCGCCGGGACGCCCGTTTCGCGGGCCGCTGCGCCCGGAACCGAAACCGCGCCGGAAAAAACCGGGACCCCGCTTCCGGGGCCCCGGCAAAGGTTGCCCCCACGGCGAGGGCCGGCGGCCATTGCGGCGGCCTCTAGCCCAGCATCCGCTCCACGTCGGCCACGGCCGCGTCGGCCTGGTCGACCAGCTCCTGCAGGATGTCCCGCAGGGGCTGCTTCTTCTTCAGCATGCCCACCGACTGGCCCGCCATAAGCGACCCGTGCTCGACATCGCCGTCGACGGCGGCGTTCCGCAGGGAGCCGACCCAGTACTCCTCGACCTTGAACTGGGCCTCCTGACGGCCGATCTCCTCCTTCTTCAGCTTCTCGAGCAGTTCGAGCTGGAGTTCGCCGAAGTGGCTCATGGCGTGGTTGTTCAGGGCCCGCACCGACACCACGGGCAGCTTGTGGCTGTACTGGGGCGTCGAGATGGCCTCGCGCGCCCGGGCCTTGATGAACACGTCCTTGAACTTCTCGTGGGCGTTGCATTCGTCGGCCAGCACGAAGCGGGTGCCCATCTGGGCCCCGGCCGCCCCCATCAGGCCCAGGTGGGCGATCATCTTGCCGTGGGAGATGCCGCCCGCCACGAAGATGGGCAGCTCGTCGCCGAACTCGTAGAGGATCTCCTGGAGGAGCACCACCGTGGAGACATGGCCGATGTGGCCGCCGGCTTCGCTGCCCTCGAGGATCAGGGCGTCGGCCCCGTAGCTGATCATGCGGCGGGCGATGGAGTCCGTCGAGGCGAAGCAGAGCACCTTGGCGCCGCTCTCCTTGGCCTTCTCGACCTCCGAGCCGCGCGGCAGTGAACCAGCGAACACGATGTGCCCCACCTTCTTGCGGCAGAGGATGTCGAGGTGTTCGAGGTAGTTCGGTGCGATGGTGATGACGTTGCCGGCGAAGGGCCGATCCGTCAACTCGCGGGTGCGGTCGACGTACTGTTCGAACAGCTCGGGCGGCATGTTGCCGGCCGCGAGGACGCCGAAGGCCCCCAGGTTGCTCATGCGCGACACGAGGTCCGGGTCGCTGATCCAGGTCATGGCGCCGCACATGATGGGCAGCTCGGTGCCGAGGAACTCCTTGCCCCGGCCCCAGATCCGGTTCAAGCGGTCGGTGGCCCGCACGGGATCGTGGGCGCTCATGCTCATCCTCCTGATCGATGGACTCCTGCGGAAAGCTGCTGACGGCGGATCGCGGCCGCGGCCGCCAACCCGAAAACCGGCCCCCGGCATGGGCGGGCCGTCCGTCGACGTTCCTCATCTCATAACAGAATCGGCGCACCTTGGCAAGATGGGGTCTCAGACCGTCCTGTCCGAGAGCACCCGCGCCGCGAATTCCTGGTCCACCTCGAGGATGTGGTTCCGGAACCACCGGGTCAGTTCGGCCGAGATCTCGGCGCGCAGGCTGCTGTCCGCCACCGCCGCGGTGTCGACGATGTTGTTCAGCCGCTGCAGGAAGGCCGCGTGCTCGCGGGCGTGCATTTCCCGGCCCGGATCGCCGCAGCGTTCCATGTAGGCTTCCTCGATCTCGAAGTGGCCCGCCGCGAACTCGATGATGCGCTGCAGCAGCGGCACGCATTCCCCGCAGTTCCCGTCGTCTTCGCCGATGTTCGCCACGGCGTCGAACATCTCCAGCAGGCGGCGGTGCTGGCAGTCCTGCCAGACGAGTCCCGTGCGGTAGTCCATGGTCCCTCCCCGGACGAAGAATCGCGTCCCCCGCAGCCGATCATAACCATCGGACGCCGGGAAATCAATCTCGACTGTTTCCGCCGGAGATAGGGAAATTCAATATCAACATGAAGTTACAGGGGACCAGGGCGGGCGCCCCGGTCCCCGGCAGGGCTACTCGTCGTCCAGGTTCGCCAGCATCACCTCGGCGATGTCGCGGGCCTTGAGCGTGTCGGAGCGGTCGGTCTCCTTGATGGCGTCGCTCATCATGGTCAGGCAGAACGGGCAGGCGGTGCAGACCTCGTCGGCGCCGGTCGCGGCGGCCTCGGCGATCCGGTTGTGGTTGATGCGTGTGCCGTGGTCCTCCTCCATGAACATGCGGCCGCCGCCGGCGCCGCAGCAGAAGCCCTCGCGGCGGTTGCGGGGCATCTCGGTGGCGGCTATGGAGCCGATCGCCCCGATCACCTCGCGCGGCGCCTCGTAGATGCCGTTGTGCCGGCCGAGATAGCACGAGTCGTGGTAGGTCACCTTCAGCGACTCCTTCCCCTTCAGCTTCAGCCGGCCGCTCTTGACCAGGTCGCCCAGCACCTGGCTGTGGTGCAGCACCTCGACGCCCGTGAGGTCGAAGTCCGGGTACTCGTTGGCGATGCTGTTGAAGCAGTGCGGGCAGGCCGTGATCACCTTCTCCACCTTGTATTTCTTGAAGGTGCCCACGTTCTGGTTGATCTGCATCTGGGCCAGGTACTCGTTGCCCACGCGCCGCGCGGGATCGCCGCAGCAGCCCTCCTCGTTGCCGAGGATGGCGTAGTCGACGCCCGCCTTGTTCAGCAGGGTGCAGGTGGCCCGCAGCACCTGGCTGTTGCGCGCGTCGAAGCTGCCGGCGCAGCCCACGAAGAGCAGGTACTCGGCCCCGCCCTTGTCGCGCATCTTCGGCACGGCGAGCTCGTCGCCGATCCAGTCCTCGCGGGCGGCGGCGCTCACGTTCCAGGGGTTGCTGTTGTTCTCGAGCCCCTTCAGCGCGTTCTGCAGCACGGTCGGGACCTTCGCCTCCATCATGGTCAGGTAGCGGCGCTGGTCGATGATGTTGGGGATGTGGTCGATCATCACGGGACAGCTCGACACGCACCAACCGCAGGTGGTGCAGGCCCAGATGGCCTCCTCGTCGTTCACGTCGCCGATCAGGCTCGGTCGCGCCATGGCCTCGACGGCCGCGGCGGCCTCCTGGTCGCGGCCCTGGGCCTTCAGCTTGCCCACCTTCATGAGGTGGTCGGCCAGGGAGTAGGCGCTGTTCCGCTCGTCGACGATGATCGAGCGCGGGTGCAGGGGCTTGCCCGTCAGGTCGGCGGGGCACATCTCGTTGCAGCGACCGCACTCGGTGCAGGTGAACATGTCCAGGAAACGACGCCAGCTGAAGTCCTCCAGCCGGCCGACGCCGAAGACCTCCCGGCCCTCGAACTCCATTCTCTCCAGGGCCCCGGACGGCGTCAGGCGGGCCAGGAAGGTGGCGGGGAGCGCCGTCAGCACGTGGAAGTGCTTGCCGAAGGGCAGGAAGTTCAGGAAGCCCAGCACCAGGACCACGTGGATCCAGAAGTTGAACTGCAGGTGGCGCTGCAGGGCCTCCGCCTCCGAGCCCGACAGCAGCGAGGCCACGAGGGTCGAAGCCCAGGCCCACCCCTTCTCGCGGGCGGCGGGATGCTGCGCGATGAGGGCGCCGTCCACCAGCAGATCGGTCACCATCAGGGCGCCGATCCACAGCAGGATCAGGTTCGCCTCGAGGCTCAGGTGCAGGCGCTTCGGCCGCACCACCAGCCGCCGGTACAGCGCGAAGAGGAGGGCGGCGATGACGACGACCTCGAAGGTGTCCTTGAGGAAGGCGTAGAGCAGGCCGAGGGGACCGTCGAGGAAGGGCAGGTGGAAGTCGGGCGTGAAGCCCACGCCCACCAGCGTGACGGTGCGGATCGAGACGACCATGAAGCCGGCGAAGATCAGCGCGTGCATCCAGCCGGCGCCCCGCTCGTAGAGCAGCCGTTCCTGGAAGAACCCGACCCGGATCAGGGTGCGGAAGCGGTCGCGCTTGCGGTCGAGACGGGCGTCGGGCCCGCCGGCGCGCAGCAGCCAGAAGCGCTCGGCCATCGTGTTGGCGAACAGACTGAGCGCGCAGAACAGCAGCAGGGACATGAAGACCGGGTTCACGGATACCCCTTCCGGCGGTTGCAGGCCCCCGGAGGGGCCGGAAATGAATGGTCATTCAGTATGATACGGCATGCCCGGCGGGTTTTGAAGGGGAAATCGCCCGGTCGGGCGCACCGGCTCAGCGGACGACGGTGAAGCGGCCGCGGAACGGGGCGAAGCGGCCGTCGTCCGAGTGCACGGCGAAGAGGTAGACGCCGCTGACGACCTCCTGCCCGTTGCGCGACATGAGGTTCCACGAAGCGTCACCGTCGCCGCCGGTGCCGTCGTGCTCCACGGTCGCGACCAGATCGCCGCTGGCCGTGTAGATCGTGATGCGGTTGTGGGCGGCGGGCAGGTTGTTGAACATGACCCGCACCCCGGTCGGATCGCTGCGGCTCGGCGGCTGGTGCTGGAACTCGGCCAGGGCCTCGCGCGTGGCCGGATTCGGATAGACGTAGATGTTCACCCCGAGGTCGGCGCGCTGATCCGGCGTCTGGGCCGGCACCGACGGTTCCACCGCCAGCCGGAAGTTGCCCGGATCGCCCCCGACGCCCGGCCCCACGATGCGGTAGCGGCCGGAGCGCCACTCCAGCAGATGGTCGGTGGCCACCACGGCGAGGAACGAGCGGAAGCCGTTGTGGAGTTCGTCGTCGAGGAGGTGGTAGTAGCGGCGGGCCGCCTTGGCCTGCACCGGATCGGCCCCGCCGCGTCCCGCCCGGGCGGTGACGGCGAAGAAGGTGTCGAGCACCGTGGGGAAGCTCTCCCAGGGCAGGAACTGCTCCCGCCCGGGAGCGGGCGCCCCGTTGGGCTGGCGGAGCGACGGGAACGTGAGCAGTTCGCCCTCCGTGTCGGCGTCGACGAAAGCCTGCATGAGGGTGTCGAGCCCGGCGAAGCGCGGATCGTCGAGGCAGACCGGACGGTAGCGGATGTCCTCGAGGCCCGTGTTCCGGCCCAGCTGCTCGCCGGTGTCGGTCACCGAGCTGATCACGTCGTACTCGGCGAGCATTCCCCACAGCTCGGCCGCCGGTCCGGCCGAGTCGGTGGCCCCCTCGGGCCGGACCCAGTTGGACACGCGCCACACCTGGTACGACTCGAAGTCGACGCGCCCGGTGTAGGGGTCGAGGTCGGACTCGCTGCGGTCGTCCCAGAAGATCTCGGCCCGGTTGTCGCCGGCGACCACGCGGGCCCGCGGCGGCACCGGCGGCGTCGCCGAGGTGGCGATCCACGGCACGTAGCGCTCGCCCCCGGGCGCGCCCGTCGGGTAGTAGCCGGTCGAGGGCGTGTTCATCAGGTCGTTGGCGATGGTGCACTCCCGGCCGTGGCGCCGGAAGCACTCCTCGCAGTTGTCCGCGTTCACGTAGATGCAGCGCCGGCCGTCCGGCGCGATGAAGAGCGATGTCGGGTTGATCACCTCGACGCCGAAGATGGGATCGGGCGCCACGCAGAACTCGTCCATGAAGTTGGCCCGGTAGTTGTAGATGGGATCGGTGCCGTCGTTGTAGGGCGGGTAGTCGCCGAGGCAGACCAGGGTCTCGCGGTCGCCCCCGCCGCCGGTGGTGGCCAGGCCGTCGACGTCGACCCAGCGCCCCCGGTGCACCTCCGAGGCCCGCAGGGCGTTGCGCAGCATGCCTTCCATGCCGGCGCCGGCGACGAGAGCCACCCGGTACTCCAGCGAGCGGCCCGGACGCAGGGTCGGGAAGGGCCCGCTGGAGAACATGAACTTCAGGTCACCCGGTTCGTCGGGCCGGCGGTCGCGGTCGATCTGGCCTCCGGCCATCAGGTCGTAGCGCTCGGCGTCGGACAGGGGCTCGCCCTGCTGCGTGGTCGTGGCGTTGCCGGCGAAGATGTGGAAACTCTCGACACCGACGATGTGGGGCGCCCAGTACTCCAGGGGGTCGGTGGTGTGGCCGAGCAGCATCGCCCCGAACACGCCCGGCAGGGGATGCTCCGGGTCGGCGTCGCGCATCCAGCCGATCTGGAGCCGGTGGAACGAGCCGTCGCTGCCCCGGACGGCTCCGTTGAAGTAGCCGGCCAGATCGTCCGGATCCGAGGCGCCGGCCCCCCGCCGCTGGATGTCGCAGTCGACGTAGGTGCCGAGGTGGATGTCGGAGATGGTGTGGATGCTGCGGTTGGTGATGGTGTACTCGAGCATGATGAAGTCGTCGGCGTCAGCGGCTGCGAGCGTCGCGGCCCGCTGCACCACCTCGAGGCCGAGGGGGCTGTGGTCGGGATACAGCTCCCGCACGAGGGCCGTGTCGTCGAACATGGTGCAGGTGAACATCTGGTCGCCGATCTGGCCGAAGTCCTCGTCGACGGCCCCGTCCCCGTCGTCGTCGATGCCGTTGAGCATGTCCTCGTCGGCGGCCCCGTCGCCGTCGTCGTCGGCGCCGAAGTAGGGCGGCCGTCGGCCGGCGAGGGCCGGATCGTCGATCGGCCGCACCTGGCGATTCTCGCGCGCCTCGTAGATCGTCGCCCGCACGTCGGCCTCCGGGCGCAACTCGCGCTCGGGCTGTCCCGTCGTCACCGAGAGCTGGCTGTTGACGAACCCGCCGATCCAGATGCCCGCCCCCCACAGGTACTCGTCGCCCGAACCGCCGGGCCACTGGCCGCTGGGCGCCGCGCTGTAGGGGTAGGTCTGCGTGTACTGGGAACCGATGAGGCCGTGGTTGGTGATGTTGACGTAGAGGTTGCCGTGATCCAGGACGCAGGACCCGTCGAGCACGTGGATCCCGTCGGGCGCCACCGCTTCCTGGCGCCGCTCCTCGGCGTCCAGGATCTCGGGACGGGGACGGGCCTCCACGCGGTGGGACCCCGCGACGAGCACGAGCAGCAGCAGTGCGGCCCCGCGGCGCAGGCCGCGGCGCCGGGGCGCATCAGGGCGAACAGGCATGCCGATAGACCCCTCGAACCCTCCCGGGCGGGGATGGGCGCGCGGACGGGGAGCGAAACCGTCCCGGCGCGGTGACTGGAACCGGCCGTGCGCGGCCGGTTCCCGCTGCGGATAAGGTTTAGGGAATCGGCGGCGGCGAGGCAAGCGCTCCCGCCGCCGGAATTCCGGCGGGTGTCCCGGCCTAGCGGTACAGGGCCTTGACGGCGCCGAAACTGGCCGCCTCGACCCCGATCACCGGGTCGAGGATGATCCGGTCGCCGGTGCTGTGGCCGAAGCCCAGATCCTGGTTGGCCGGGTCCCGCACATCCACGTCCTGGAAGACCAGCGGCGAGATGCCGAAGCCGAGGATCGTGAAGTGGCACACGGCGAGGACCCCGTCGGTGGCCAGGGCGCCGTCGAGGACGGCGCTGGCCAGGTGCAGCTCACCCACGGGATCGACTCCCGTGTAGTCGAAGAACGCGAAGAGGTGCCCCGACCCGGTGTACCACGAACCCGGCGTGATGGCGTTCAGCTGCACGAGGAAGGGGTCGTAGGCCGCCTTCACCTCGACGCCCTTGACCGCCTGGCCGGCGGTATCGATCAGGAGCGTCACCGTGAAGTCCGGATCGGTCGGGAGGCTCTCCGCGGGGTCGAACGAGATGATCTGGGCGGTCGCGGGCAGGGCCGCGGCAAACAGCGCCCCCGCGAGGAGCAGCGCCCCCACGAGGAACAGAATGCCGGACCGGCGGCGCCGGCTGCGGCCGTCGGCGGCGGAATACGGGTTTCCTACGAGAATCGGATTCACCTGGGTCCCCCTGACGATGGGCAATCACGGCAACCGTCCGGGGACGGGTCCCCTGCGGCGCGCCGCTGTGACTCGGGATGGCGATGCGATCGGGCGAGGATCGGGCGGACGAGATGACCTGCGGGGATGATACCCGATCCAGGGGGCGATTTGAAGGGAAATCGGGTGGTCCGGGGTTTTGCGGCCCGGGGTTCTCGGCTTTACATTGGCCCGGCACGCCGCTTAGAGTCGGCGCGGCCCCGCATTCGTTTCTCGCCGGGAAAGGACCGGACATGTCAGACCACGCCCAGCCGAGCAATCCCGACGACGCGGTCGTCAGGGACCTGCTCGCGACCATGCGCCGCATCGCCGTCGTCGGCTTCTCCGCCCGGGAAGACCGGGCCAGCCACGGCATCTCGCGCTTCCTCGACGGCCAGGGCTTCGAGGTCGTCGGCGTCAATCCGGCCCTCGTCGGCCAGGACGTGCTCGGGCTGCCCATCGTGGCCGAGCTGGCCGACATGGCCGGGCCCATCGATGTCGTGGACGTGTTCCGCCGCAGCGACACCGTGCCGCCGGTGATCGACGCGGCCATCGCGGCCGGCGCCAGGTCGGTGTGGCTGCAGGAAGGCGTCGCGCACGAGGAGGCCGCCGCCCGGGCCCGCGCCGCGGGGCTCGTCGTCGTCCAGGACCGCTGCATCTACAAAGAGTGGCTGCGGCTGATGAACGGCTGAGCCTTGACCCCACCGTCGACAGACCCGCTCCACCACCCCTGCTGCCTCGTCACCGGGGCCCTGGGCTTCGTGGGACGGCACCTGAGCCGCAGCCTGCTGCTGGCGGGCCATCCGGTCGTCGGCCTGGGCAAGCACGCCCCGGGGGCGCCGCTGCCCGAGACGGTCGGCCCCTTCCGCCGCGCGGGCGATGCGCCCGAGTTGCCCGGAGCCGTCACCTACGTCTGCGATGCCGGTCCCCTGTGGTACGTGCCGCTGGACCTGGCGACGCCGGCCCCCATCCGGGACCTCGTCGACCTGCTGCGGCCCGCTTCGATCTACCACCTGGCCGCCCAGAGCTCGGCCGCGGCCTCCTTCGCCGATCCGGCGGGCACCTTCGCGGCCAACCTGATGGGCACCCTGCACCTGCTCGAGGCCGTGCGGGCCGTGCCCGACGCCCGCCGCCCCGTGATGCTCGCCGTCGGCTCCTGCGAGGAGTACGGCGACCGGCCCGCCGACGAGCAGCCCCTGCGCGAGGACGCCCCCATCGGCCCGATCTCGCCCTACGGCGTGAGCAAGGCGGCCCAGACCCTCCTCTGCCGCCAGTATGTCCGGGCCCACGACCTGCCGGTGGTCATCACCCGCTCGTTCAGCCACACCGGGCCGGGCCACGACCCCCGCTTCGCCTTCCCCGGCTTCGCGCGCCAGATCGCCGCCGCCGAGCGGGGAGCCGGGCCGCGGGAGATCCTGGTGGGAGACCTCTCGGCCGTGCGCGACTTCCTCGACGTGCGCGATGTCGTGTCGGCATACCGCCTGCTGGTCAAGGAGGGCCGCCCGGGCGAGATTTATCACGTAAGTTCGGGGCGGGGTCTGTCGATAAGGGAGGGTCTGGACCTCCTGATCGGGGCCGCCGCGTGCCCGATCACCGTGCGCCGCGACGAGGCGCGCTGCCGACCGGCCGACATCGCGGTCGTGGTCGGCGACAACGGGAAGCTGAAGCAAGAGACCGGCTGGGAACCCGAATGGGATTTCGGCGCAACACTGCGGAGCCTGCTCGACGAGGCCCGAAAGGAATTTCCATGATCCGGATCTGCATGGTGGGGACGGGCTACGTCGGCCTCGTCTCGGGAGCGTGCATGGCCGACTTCGGCCACAGGGTGACGTGCGTCGACATCAACCAGGAGCGCATCGAGGGCCTCGTGCGGGGCGAGATCCCCTTCTACGAGCCGGGCCTCGACCGCCTCGTGCTGAAGAACGTCGAGGAGCAGCGCCTCTTCTTCACGACCAGCCTGGCCGAGGGCATGCAGGGCGCCGACGTGGTCCTCATCGCCGTGCAGACCCCCATGTCCGAATCGGGCGAGGCCGATCTGCAGTACGTCATGAAGGTCGGCGAGGAGATCGGTGACCTTCTCGACAGCTACAAGGTCATCGTCACCAAGAGCACCGTGCCCGTGGGGACCAACCGCGCCCTGAAGAAGGTCATCTCCGGGCGCCTGAAGACGCCGGTCGAGTTCGACATGGCCAGCAACCCCGAGTTCCTGCGCGAAGGCTCCTCCATCGAGGACTTCATGCGGCCGGACCGCGTCGTCATCGGCACCGAGAGCGAGCGCGCCGAGAAGCTGCTGCGCGAGATCTACCGCCCGCTGTACCTGCTCGACACGCCGCTGGTCGCCACCGGCATCGAGACGGCCGAGCTGGTGAAGTACGCGTCGAACAGCTTCCTCGCCGTGAAGATCAGCTTCATCAACGAGATCGCGAAACTGGCCGAGGCCGTCGGCGCCGACGTCTTCGACGTGGCCAAGGCCATGGGCCTGGACAAGCGCATCGGCGCGAAGTTCCTGCACCCGGGCCTGGGTTTCGGCGGCAGCTGCCTGCCGAAGGACACCAACGCCATCGTCCACATCGCGAAGGAAGCCGGCGCGGACATGAGCATCGTCCGCGCGGCCATCGACGTGAACCGGGCCATCCCGGCCACGGCCATGGCCAAGGCCGAGCGCCTGGCCGGCGACCTGACGGGCAGGCGCGTGGCGCTGATCGGCCTCGCCTTCAAGCCCAACACCGACGACATCCGCTCGGCGGCCAGCCTCGAACTGGTGAAGCTGCTGCGGGCCAAGGGGTGCGACATCCGGGCCCACGACCCCGCCGCCATGGAGAACTTCAAGCTCTTCCACCCCGACCTGACCTACTGCAAATCCCCCTACGAGGCGTGCGATGGCGCCGCGATCGCCATCCTCGTGACCGAGTGGAACCAGTACCGGCAACTGGACTTCTCCTGGCTGAAGGACACCATGGCAGGAAACGCTTTCCTCGACTGCCGGAACGTGTATGATCGTCCGCATCTGGAAAAATTCGGCTTCAGGTACGATTGTTTCGGCCGGGCGGACCACACCTCCCTCGCCTGAGGGCGGTCCGGTCCGCACCGCCGGATTCGAAGCGCCGGTTTTTCCGGAATCCCGTGTTTCGGGACCCCATTGAGCCCGCGGCCCGAGGTCGCGGGCGAAAGGAATGCGGACCAGATGTCCTCCCAGCACAAACGCGTCGGTCGCTACGACCTCGTGACCCCCATGCTCCCGGTCAAGGACGAGCTCGTCGCCAAGTTCGAGCAGATGCTCCTGTCGGGGAACTTCATCCTGGGCGAGGAGGGCCGCCTGCTCGAGGCCGAACTGGCCGACGCCTGCGGCGTGCCCGCGGCGGTCGGCGTGTCGAGCGGATCGTCGGCGTTGCAGGTGGCGCTGGCCATGGCGGGCGTCCGGGCGGGCGACGAGGTCATCACCACGCCCTACACCTTCGACGCGACCATGGAGTCGATCATCCGGCTCGACGCCGTGCCGGTCTTCGTGGACATCCGGCCCGCCGACCTGACCATGGACCCGGCGAAGATCGTCGACGCGATCACCGACCGCACGCGCGCCATCATGCCGGTGCCCATCTTCGGGGCACCCTGCGAGATGAACGCCATCAACGCCATCGCCGCCGAGCACGGCCTCGAGGTGATCGTCGACATGGCCCAGGCCTTCGGCACCATCTACGACGGCCGGCCCATGGGCGCCTGGGGGCGCATGAGCACCCTCAGCTTCTACCCGACCAAGAACCTGCCCGGCATCGGCGACGGCGGCATGGTCTTCTGCCGCGAGACCGTCGACGCCGAGCGCATCCGGAAGATCCGCACCCACCAGGCCGTGCGCATCGGTGACCACCTGATCACCGGCTGGAACAGCCGCCTCGACGAGGTGCAGGCCATGGTCATCCGCGCCCGCCACGCACGCTTCGCCGACGAGCAGCGCGACCGCGACGCGGTGGCCGGGATCTACGACAGCCACATCCCGGCGGCGAACCGGCTGCAGCCGGCCCGGACCGAGCGCGGCTGCAAGGTGACCTACCACCAGTACTGGGTGCGCTGCGGCGCCCGGCGCGCCGAGCTGCAGCGCCTGCTCGACGAGGCCGGGGTCGACACCGCCGTCTACTACGATCCGCCGCTGCACCGGCACGAGTTGGCGGTGTACGGCCGCGCCCACGGCGAGCTCGTCGAGGCCGAGCGGGCCGGACGCGAGGTGCTCATCCTGCCCATCCATGCCGCGCTGCCCTTCGAGGACGCCCACCGCATCGGGCGGATCGTGGGCGAGTTCCTCGGCTCCGAGGCCGCGGCCGAGTCCTGAACGGAAGGCGAGACGTGAAATCGCGGGTCCTCAGCTTCGCCAGCCTGGCCGCCCCCCTCACCCGGGCCCACACCCAGGCGTTCATCGACCGTCTGCAGGAGGTCGCGCCGCGCCTGACCTGCCAGCTGAACGTCCTGCCTTCGCCCGTCCCCGCCGCCGAGCGCGACGACGAGGTGTTCGTGGCGGTCAGCCGCGGCGAGATGCACTACCTCGAGAGCGTGCTGCAGCAGGAGCAGGCCCGGCTGGTCGTGGTCGAGGCGGCCGACATGGTGCTGCCCCTGCCCGACGACCTCGCCGTGCTGTGCGTGCCCGATCGGGCCGCCCCCTTCGACGCCTACCTGAACCGTCAGGGCCTGATCATGGACGACATGGAACCCGGCGGGAAGGTCGGCGTGCTCTCCATGCGCTCGCGCAGCCAGATGGCCGCCCTGTGGCCCGAGCTCGACTTCCGCATCCTGCGGGGTGGCGTCGACCGCGCCATGGAGACCCACATGCGGAAGTCGGAGATCGACGGCCTGATCGTCCCCGCGGCCGTCACGGAGCACCTCGGCATCCAGGGCGTCGTAGCCGAGATCTACGCGCCGGACTTCATCCTGCCCAGTCCCGGCCAGGGCATCCTGGCCGTGATCGGCCGCGCCGCCGACGCCGAGGCCCGGGAGCTGCTGGCGCCCCTCCACTCGCCGGACACGGCGGTCGAGTTGGCGGCCGAACAGGCCTTCTGTCGGCGGATGATCAGCGACCAGGACCTGCCGGTCGGCGCCCTGGCCAAGTCGGAGCACGGCGAGGTCGCCATCTGCGGCGCCACGGGCGCGGGGCTCAGCCGCATCGTCGTCAACGGCGCCAACGAGGAGGCCGAAGCCGTGGGCGCCGGCCTGGCCCAGCAGATCCTCAGCAGCGGCGAGAGCTTCGCCGACCTGCTCGAGGCCGACTTCCCCGACGGCCTGCCCGATGACCCCGAGGACGGCGGCGACGACGAAGATGCGGTCATCATGGGCGACTTCGACTACGACGGCGGGGACGACGAGGACGGCGGCTTCGACGACCTGGACGATCTGGACGAACAGGAGCGCATGCGGGCCCTGGAGGACATGGCCGGGGTGGTCGAGGACGAGGACGGCGACGAGGACGACGACGAGGAAGATGCCTACGACTGAGCCCGCACGAGGTCGCGGGCGATGCGCGCCGCGGCGAACGGGTCCCGCATCTGGGCCGTGCCCACCTGCACGCTGACGCAACCGAGCGCGAAGAACTTCAGGGCGTCCGCCGCCGAGGCGATGCCCCCCACCCCCACCACCGGCACCCGCGCCTGCTGCACGATCTGGTCGACCTTGGCCAGGGCGATGGGCAGCACGGCCGGCCCGGAGTAGCCGCCGAACCGCCGCGGCAGCACCGGCCGCCCCGTCGCCAGATCGACATCCAGCCCGATGACCGTGTTGATGGCGCTGACCGCGTCCGCGCCCGCGTCGCCCGCCGCGCGCGCGAGGGCCGCGATGTCCGCGACGTTCGGCGTGAGCTTGGCCAGCAACGGCCGCCCCGGCAGGGCTTCCCGCGCGGCGGCCACGCACTCGGCCACCGTGCCCGGATCGCTGCCGAAATCGTGCCCGCCCTCGGCGACGTTGGGGCAGCTCAGGTTGATCTCGATGCCGTGCCAGTGCGCGAAGTCGCCCGCGACCTCCTGCAGGCGCGCCGTCATGGTGCCGAACTCTTCGGGCCGGGTGGCCGCGAGGCTGGCGATCACCGGCACGCCCCGCGCCTCGAGCTCGGGCAGGGTTTCGCGGCAGAAGACGTCGTAGCCCACGTTCTCCAGCCCGATGCTGTTGATGGCGCCGACCTCGGTTTCGGCCAGGCGTGGCATGGGATTGCCCGAACGCGGCGCCGGCGTGACGGTCTTGGTGACGACGGCGCCGATCCCCGCGTAGGGCGACGCGAAACCGGGCGCGGCCATGTCGTGCCCGCTCAGCCCGTAGGCGAAGCAGCCCGAGGCGGTCCAGATGCGGCCGGGGATCTCGCGGCCGCCCAGGGTAAAGGGGGCGACGGGGTCGAGGTCGAACCAGGTGGGCAGCGATGGGGGCAAGGCGGTTCCTTCGTTTGGGCGCCGGGGCCCGGTCCGGCGGCCGGACGGGTCCCGCAGGCGCCTCAGGTGGTCGGCAGCACCGGGACGCCGTAGCGGTCCCAGCGGATCTGGTCGGCCCGGAAGACCGGACCCTCGTCGCAGCAGGTGGCGTTGCGCCAGCCGTCGGGCCCGGCCGTCGCCACCGGCACGACGCAGCCCTTGCACACGCCGTAGCCGCAGCCCATGTGCTCCTCCAGGGAGACCCAGCAGTCCCATCCGCGCGCAGCGGCCAGGCGCGCCGCCGCCCGCAGCAACGGGATCGGCCCGCAGGCCAGCACCGCCCGGGTCCGCCCGTCGGCCAGGTCGCCCCGGGAGGCGACCAGTTCGGTGACCACGCCGGCGAACGCCTCGCGGTCGGCGGGCACGTCCACCGCCCGATCGACGCTCACGCCCCAGCGGGCGTCGAGCATGGACCAGGGCACGTCGGCGCCGTCGCGCCCGCCGAAGAAGGCGGTGTCCCCGTCGCGACCGTGCCGGGCGAACCACGCGTGCACCGGCGGCAGACCCACGCCCCCGCCGATGAGCACGGCGGGGCGCCCTTCCAGTTCGTCCGGTGTCGGAAAGGGACGGCCGAGCGGGCCGAGCACGGTGAGGCCCTGGCCCGGCTTGAGGCGCGCCAGGGCCGCCGTGCCGCGCCCGACGACCCGATACAGGAAGGAGAGCGTGGTGCCGTCGCCGGCGAGGATCGAGAAGGGCCGGCTGAAGACCAGCGGCAGGCCGTCCGCGAGATTCAGCATGGCGAACTGGCCCGGACGGAACGGCAGCGGCGCGTCGAGCTCGCAATCGAGGCGGATCAGGCCGCTGGACATCTCGACGTTGGTGATGAAACGGGCCGGACAGCTCCGGGCCGCGGGGGCGGTGGTCCCGGCCATCAGGCCACCTCCCGGCAGGGGTCAGCGCAGGTAGTCCCAGTCATCGTCCTTCTTCTTCTTCTTGTCGTCCTTCTTGTCGTCCTGCTTGTCGCCATCCTTCTTGTCGCCGTCCTGCTTCGCGTCGGCGCTGCCGTCGCGGGCCGATTCGGTCCCGGCCGCGGCGTCGACGGGGTCGCCGCCCACCGGTGTCGCCGACCCGACCCCCTCGCCGGCCGTGCCCCCGATGGCCGCCCCGGCCGCCGCTCCGGCCGCGGGATCCGGCGCCGCCTGCCCCGCCGCCCGCAGGGAGTCGAACTCGGCCTGCCGGGCCGCGTCATCGGCCGCCGCCCGCACCTTCGCCGCCTGCTCGGCCGCGATCTGCTCGATGGCGATCGTCGGCGGTTCGTAGAGGATGTTCGCCCGCCGCGCCAGGTACACCATGCGCCGGCGCACCCCCGGCAGGGTCCGCGCCGTGCCCCCGCCCAGACCGGCCGTCACGTCTTCGAGCACGGTCAGCTGCTGCCGCTCCTCCGGCGTCAGGGCCGCATAGTTCTCGGCCTGCGCGCCGCTGCGCAGTTCGAGCAGGTAGCCGTAGAGGTTGCTCTCCCCCTCGGTGGCCGCCTCGTAGGCCTGCGGCGATTCGGGATAGCGGGCGGTCAGCTCGCCGCGGAAGATCGCGGCCGAGTCGGGCAGGGCGAGGTGGTCGCGATAGGTGACGAAGCCGCCGTACAGGGCCCGCGCGGCGATGGCGTCGTCGGCCGCCGTATCGGCGGCCGCTTCGGCGTACAGCGACGCCGCCATGTGCGGCCGCTCGAACCCGAACAGCAGCGCGTTGGCCTGCAGCAGCTTCAGCTGCGCCACGCGCTCCCCCTTGGCGTCGGGCAGCGCCTGCTCGGCGGCCAGGAAGTCCTTGAGGGTCTCGTTCATCCGCCGCACGTGCTCCTCGTCGTCGAGGGCGTCCCGGCGGGCCACGGCCGCGGTGAACTTCTCCCGGCTCTGCTCCCACTCCCCGCGGGAGAGATAGACATCTCCCATGATCTCGGCGGCCCGCGCCTTCACCTCGGGCGTCTCCCATTCGGTCGGCATGTTTTCCAGCAGGGGCGCCGCCTCGTCGATCTTGCCCTGGGCGATGAGCGACTCGGCCTCGAGCAGGGCCACCTCGCCCTGGGCCTGGTAGATCTCGGCCTCCGCGCGCAGCTGCCGGACCAGCAGCTCCACGATCTCGAAGTCGTTCATCCGCACGTGCACCCGGCCCCGCAGCAGGCGCGCCCGGAAGCCGAGCTCCGCACTCGCCGTCTCCTGGCTCACGTCCTGGAGGATCTCCGCCGCCGGATAGTACTCGCCGAGCTCCCAGTAGCACTCGGCGAGCTTGAGCCCGATGCGGTCCCTCTCCGCCCGGTCGGAGTCGAGTTTGAGGTACTCCCGGTACGCCTCGGCGGCCTCCTCCCAGCGCTCGAGGGAATAGGCGTTGTCGCCCGACACGCGCCGCGTCTCGGCCTGGTACCTGCTGTCGGGGAAGTTCCGGGCGAGGCGGTCGAGGTACTCCTGGCTCGAATCGACCGCGCCGATGAGCAGGTAGTTGAGGGCCTGGATGTAGAGGGCCTCCTCCTCGTACTCGGTGGCCGGGAAGTTCTGGAACAGCAGGTTGAGTTTCCGGATCGACTGCCGGTACGCCTCGAGCCGGTGATGGGCCTTGGCCTGCAGGAAGAGGGCGTCGTCGGTGAGGCTGTGGCCGGGGTACTCGTCGAGGATCTTCTGCGACTTGCGGATGGCCGCCTCGTAGTCGGCGCGCTGGGCGCCCGCCGGCCTGGGCGGGTCCTCGTGGCGCTTGATGTAGTCCTCGCGCACGGCCTCGGCATCCTCGAAGCTGCGCTTGGCGTTGAAGAACGTGTTGTACTTGGCGCAACCGGCGACGACCAGCAGGACCAGCGCGAGCACCCAGAAGCGGCCACGCCGTGTCCCCGAACGCGGACGCACGCCGGCGCCCCCCGCCATCGTGGCGGCCGGCGCCGATCCTCGTCCGTGCTGCAATCGCCTGTCACTCAACGCGTTGAATCTCTCCGGTCGGGCTTCGTGACGGATCCCGGCGGCCCGTGCGGGCGACCGGGATCCCCGGGAGTGCTGCTACTGCAAGTTCCATTCCGACTTGGGTTTCCCCGCAGGTCGCCGTCAGTCGGGCTGCCGCCAGGTCAACCGGCCGCGCAGGAACGTGGCTTCGACCCGGCCCGTGAGCGTCTCGCCCAGGTAGGCCGAGTTGCGGCTGCGCGACTGGAAGCCGTCGGCGCGGACCGTCCACGTGCGCTCCGGATCGATGAGCACGAAGTCGGCCTCCACGCCTTCCTCGAGCCGTCCGCCCGGGAGGTTGAAGATCCCGGCCGGCTTCTCGCTCAGGCAGGCGATCAGCTGCCCCATGTCCAGGATGCCGTTCTTCACCAGATGGGTGATGCCGACGGCGAGGGCGGTCTCCAGGCCGATGACGCCGAACGGCGCCTGGTCGAACTGGTACTCCTTCTCGGTGCCCGTGTGGGGCGCGTGGTCGGACGCGATGGCGTCGATCGTGCCGTCGGCCAGGGCTTCGGCCACCGCGTTGACGTCGTCGGGCTCGCGCAGGGGCGGCGTCACCTTGTACAGGGGCGAGAAGTCGCGGCAGCAGCTGTGGTCGAGGCTGAAGTGGTGCGGCGCCGCCTCGGCCGTCACCCGGATGCCCTCGGCTTTCGCGCGCCGGATGATCTCGACCGCGCCCTTGGTCGACACGTGGGCCACGTGCAGATGCCCCCCGCTGGCCCGCGCCAGTTCCACGTCGCGGAACACCGCGGCATCCTCGCCGGCCCGTCCCATGCCCGCGAGGCCCAGCCGGCCCGACCAGTAGCCGGCGTGCATGCAGCCCCGGCCGACGATGGTGCGGTCCTCGGCGTGGGTCACCACCGGCACCCCCAGCACCCGCGCCAGCTTGAGCGCGTTGGACATCAGGCCGCCGTTGGCCACCGGCAGGTCGTCCTCGCCGAAACCCACGGCCCCGGCCTCCACCATGGAGCCGAACTCGCACATGCCCTCGCCCTGGCGCCCGATGCTGATGGCGCCCACCGGGTGGATGCGGCACAGGCCGGCCTCGCGGCCGCGATCGATCAGGTAGCGCACCATGCCCGGATTGTCGATGGCCGGATCGGTGCCCGACGTGGTGACGACCGAGGTGAAGCCCCCCGCCGCCGCGGCCCGGCTGCCCGTGGCCACCGTTTCCTTCTGCTCGTTGCCCGGCTCGCGGAACGACGCCCGCAGGTCGACCAGGCCCGGCGCGCAGACCAGGCCGTCGCCGTCGAGCACGGGCACGCCCTCGCGGCTCGGCTCGCCTACGCCCAGGCCCTCGATGCGGCCCTTGCGCACGTGCAGGAAGCCCTTGCGCCGCGCCAGCTTGCCACCGCGGCACAGCTTCACGTTCGTGACCAGGTACTCGGCCGGAATGCGATCCCAGCTCCACTCCATGTCGTCGTCCTCTTTCGCGGGGCCGCCGCGGGGCGGCCGTTGGGAGCCATGCCGGACGCCGCGGCGCCCGCGATCGGTCTAGGCGGCGCCGACGCCGAGGGCGCCCGGGTCGCCGCCGCTGAGCAGGTAGATCAGGGCCATGCGCACGGCCACGCCGTTGGCCACCTGGTCGAGGATGACCTGCCGCGGGCCGTCGGCCACGCTGCTGGCGATCTCCACGTCGCGGTTCATGGGGCCGGGGTGCATGATGAAGGTCTCGGGCTTCATCAGGCGCACGACCTCGTCGGTGATGCCGTACATGCGGTGGTACTCGCGGTTGCCGGGGAAGCCCTGGCTCGCGTGGCGCTCGAGCTGGATGCGCAGCACGTTCACCACGTCGGCCTTCGCCACGGCCTTGTGCAGATCGTACTCGATCTTCGCGCCGAGCTTGTCCAGGCCGCCGGGCATCATGGTCGGCGGGCCGCAGAAGGTGACCTCGGCCCCGAGCTTCGTCAGCCCCCACAGGTTCGAGCGCGCCACGCGGCTGTGGGTGATGTCGCCGATGATGGTGACCTTCTTCCCCCGCAGGTCGCCGAGGCGCTGGCGCATGGTCATGATGTCGAGCAGGCCCTGGGTGGGGTGCTCGTGGGCGCCGTCGCCGGCGTTGATCACCGAGCACTTCAGCACGTTGGCCAGGTACTTCGCCGCGCCGCTCGAGCTGTGCCGCACGATGAGCATGTCGATCTTCATGGCGGCCAGGTTCTCGGCGGTGTCCCGCAGGGTCTCGCCCTTGCTGAAGCTGCTCTGGGCGGCGGCGAAGTTGATGATGTCGGCGGAGAGGCGCTTCTCGGCGAGTTCGAAGCTGATGCGGGTGCGGGTGCTGGGTTCATGGAAGAAGTTCACCACGGTGCGCCCGCGCATGATCGGGACGCTGCGGACCGGGCGGTCGAACACGGCCCGGAAGTGGGCCGCCACGTCGAGCACGCCGAGGATCTCCTCGGCCGAGAGGTCCTCCAGGCCGAGCACATCCTTGCTCTTCAGGATCATTCCGTGACCTCCCCCACGACCACTTCCTGCTTCTCGTCGAACTCCTTGACCTTGACCTTGATGATCTCGCGCTGGCTGGTGGGCACGTTCTTGCCCACGAAGTCCGGCCGGATCGGCAGCTCGCGGTGGCCGCGGTCGACCAGCACCGCCAGCCGGATGGCCTGGGGCCGTCCCCAGTCCATGATCACGTCGAGGGCCGCGCGCACCGTGCGACCGGTGTAGAGCACGTCGTCGACGAGGATGATGATCTTCTCGTTCACGTCGAAGGGCATCTCGGTGCTGGAGACCTGGGGCGTCGGGCCGAGCTTGCTCAGATCGTCGCGGTAGAAGGTGATGTCCAGCGCGCCCTGGGGCACCTCGTGTCCCTCGACCTGCTTGATGGCCTGCGCCAGCATCTTGGCCATGGTCACCCCGCGGCGCTGGACCCCCAGGAGCACCAGGTTGTCGACGCCCTTGTTGGCCTCGATGATCTCGTGGGCCATGCGCTTGAGGGCCCGGTTCATCTCGCTGGCGTTCATGATGACGGCTTTTTCGGCGAAGTTCATGCGTCTTCCTCTGGTTCGGCGACCATCGGCGGTCACCCCCCGCCGCCGGGCAAAAAAAAAGCAGACCCGGGACGGTCCTGCCTGATTTTCCCCGTGGCCTCCTCCGACGGATCTGGATGCTGTATCGGCAGGAATCTAACAACCCCTCCGGGCCCCAGCAAGGGGATTCTCGCGGGCGCGTGCGGAGTGGTCGTTCCCCCCGGAATCACCCCGCAGGCGGCCTTCAGGGTACGGGCACAAGACCACCCGGACCGAGGACCAGCAGGCGGCAACCGGCCCGCGCGAGGAAGTGCCGGTCGTGGGAGGCCACGACGACCGCCGCCTGCGGGGGCAGGCCGTCCAGCAGGGCCAGGACGCATTCCCGTCCGGCCGCATCCAGGGCGGCGGTGGGCTCGTCGAGCAGCAGCAGCGGACGGGCGGATCCGAGCACCAGGCCGAGGGCGAGACGCCGCTTCTGCCCGCTGCTCAGGTCGTGGGGGTTGCGGTGCTCCAGGTCGACGGGCAGCCCCAGTTCGCCGAGGAACGGCCCCAGGTCCCGGTCGGCCAGCGCCGGATCGAGGCCCATCTCGGCCGCGACGGTGGCGCGGGTGAAGAGGTATTCGGGAAACTGGGGCGCCAGCAACGCCGCGCCGTGGTCCAGATCGGTGTCGCCCCGCCGGTACAGGCGGCGCCCGGCCAGGGTCACCACACCCGCTGCCGGGCGCCGCGCCCCGGCCGCCACCGCCAGCAGCGTCGACTTGCCGCAACCGTTCTCCCCCAGCAGCCCGAGGCGCTCCCCCCGCCGCACCGCCAGGTCGACCCCCGCGAAACCGCCGCCGCCCGCGAAGGCGCAGGCGACCCCGGCGAGCTCCAGGACGGGTGCGCCGTCGGCGGGTCGTCCCGCGGGAGCCGGTCGGGCCGGCGACCCGCCCGGCCGGTCGAGCACCGCGCGCACCCGGGGATCGTCCAGCACGTCGCCCCGGGGCCCGGCGACCACCGCCCGGCCGTCGGCCAGGAGCAGCAGATCGTCGGCCCGCGCGGCCTCGTCCGGATCGCAGGTGGCGGTGACCAGGGCACCGCCCGATTCGTGGCGCCAGCGGTCGAGGCGGTCGAGCACCCAGCGGGCCTGTTGCGGGTCCTGCAGACTGGTGGGCTCGTCGCAGAGGAGCAGGTCGGGCGCTCCGCCGAGGGCCACCGCGAGGGCCAGGCGCTGCTTCCGACCCGCCGAGAGCAGGCGCGGATCGAGGCCGCCCGCCGTCCCCAGCCCGAACTCGCTACGCAGGCCCGCCGCGTCGCAGCCGGGCCGGCCGAGGGCCAGCTCCCGGTCGACGCTGGTGGCGACGATCTGCTCCTCCGGATCCTGGAAGAGGATGGCGGCGCGACCGGCGACGGGCGCCTCGGCGGCCGCGAGGTACTTCAGCAGGGAGGACTTGCCCGCGCCGTTGGCGCCCAGGACCGTGAGCCAGCGGCCGGGCATCAGATCGAGGTCGAGATCGCGCAGGACCGGCACGTCGCCCGCCGCCGAGCGGCGGTCGAGGGAGAACCCCCGCAGGGAGACCACGGGCCTATTGGCCGGTTTCATCCTGCAGCTTCCGCAGGTTGCGCCGCGCCGTGGCCGCCCAGCTCGACGAGTCGTCGAGCTTCAGGTACGCGCCCCACGCCGCCATCGCCTGGTCGCGGTGCCCCCCCTCCTGGTAGCTGCGGGCGAGGCCGAAGGCCGCGCGCTTGAAGTCCGGACGCTGATCGAGGGCCGCGGCGAACCGGTTGGCCGCCTCGTCGAAGCGGGCCGCCTGGAAGAGGGCGTTGCCGTGGGCGAAGAGGAAGTCGGCGTCGGTCGGCCGTTCGGCGGTGAGCTCCTCGAGGAGCGCCAGGGCGCGGTCGTTGCGCCCGCGCTTGAGGTGCACCAGGGCGAGGTTGTACCGCGCCGCGCGCAGCTCGGGCGCGGCCTCGAGGGCGAGCTTGAACTGCCGTTCGGCCTCGCCCACCCGCTCGTTGGCCATGAGATCGACGCCGCGGTTGTAGGCCTGCAGGGCGGTAGCCCGGCGGCGCGCCCCGTCCCACTCGTCGGCGTCGAAGCGCAGCCGCAGCACCGATCCCGGCACGATGCGCCCCGGGTCGGACAGCCCGTTGTCGCTGGCGATCTGCCGGAAGCGATCGGGATCGCCGTAGTAGTTGTCCGCGATGCGGGCGAGGGTCTCGCCGGGCCCCACGGTGTGCTCGATGATCCGTTCGTCGGCGGGCGGCACCGCCGGTCCGGTCGCCACCGGCGGGGCCTGCTTGGCGCATCCGGCCGCCAGGACGACGGCGAGCGCCGCCAGCCCCAGGCCGATCCGGGTGGGTCTCCGTTCACACGTTCTCATGATCCGTCTCCTCGGTCACGGCGCGGGGATCGCCCGCGGCGGCCGCCTCCCGCAGGATCCGTTCCATCTCGGCCGCGTCGGTCGTGGCGTAGAGCCGCTTGCGGAGCGCTGCGGCACCGGGATACCCCTTGAAGCATTTCGCGATGTGCTTGCGGACGACGAACGACCCCTGGGGTTCGCCGCGCAGGGCGACCTCGCCCCGCAGGTGGTCGATGGTCGTCGCGCACATCTCGGCGAAATCCACCGGCGGCGCCGGCTCGCCACGATCGACGGCGTGCATTTCGCCGAAGATCCAGGGATTCCCGATGGCGCCGCGCCCGATCATCACCCCGTGGCACCTGGTGTGCTCCACCAGACGCCGGTAGCTCTCCCCGTCGACCACGTCGCCGTTGCCGACGACCGGGATGTCGACGGTCTCGACCAGGTCGGCGATGCGGTCCCAGTTGGCCTGGCCGGTGTACTTCTGGGCGCGCGTGCGCCCGTGCATGGTGATCCACCCCATGCCGAGCTCCTGCAGCAGCAGGCCCACCTCGCGGTAGTTCACCGAGTCCTCGTCCCAGCCGGTGCGGATCTTGGCCGTCACCGGCGCCTTCGCCTCGGCCGTGATCGCGCGCACGATCCGCTCGAGCAGGGGCAGGTCGGCCAGCAGCGCGCTGCCGCCGCACTTCTTGACCACCTTCTTGGCCGGGCAGCCGAAGTTGATGTCCAGGACGTCCATCTGCCGGTCGTTGAGCAGCCGCGTGGCCCCCGCCATGTGCTCCGGATCGGAACCGAAGATCTGGATGCCCACGCGCCCGTCCTCGCCCTCGGTGTCGACCAGGGCCCAGGTGGCCGCGCCGCCGTAGGTCAGGCCCGCCGCCGAGGCGAACTCGCAGAAGCCCATGTCGGCCCCGAAGCGCCGGCACACCTCGCGGAAGGGCCGATCGGTGACGCCGGCCATGGGCGACAGCAGGCGGCGCACGTCGGCGAACCACGCGAGGCGCGGATCGAGCCGGACGGGCTTGCGGGGCAGGATCGTGTCGGACACGGCGGTCAGGGCCTTCCGGGAGTGACGGGACGGGTTCGCTCTGGAAGGTTCAAACTAGCTTTCGCGGCGGGTCTTGGCAACGAAACCGCTCGGCCCCGCGCGCGCGAAGGTCGGCCCGATGCGGAACCCCGGCGCCCGGACCGTGTTGGCCCCTGCATGTTTGCGACACTCCGCAGGAAACGGGCGGCCGCGCCGGCCTCCCGGGACACTCCGCCGGACCCCGGCCGACGACGCCTGCTGCGGCTCGCCGCCGGCGCCGTGCCCGCGGCCGTGGCCGGCGGCGGCGGGCTCGGTCTGGTCGGGATCTCCGGTGCGGGCCGGGCCGCAGAAGTCTCCCGGCGCCGGCTGGACGTCCCGCGCCTGCCCCCAGGGCTGTCCGGCCTGCGCATCGCCCAATTGAGCGACCTGCATCTCGGCGGCGCCGCGACCCTGGCGCGGCTGGACGCCATCCTGGCGGCGGTCCGGCCCCACCGCCCCGACCTCGTCGTGGTGACCGGCGACATCGCCGACGACCTGCGGCTGCTCCCCGGGGCCCTCGATCGCATCGCGGCCCTGGCGCCGCCCCTGGGCGTGTTCGCCTGCCTCGGCAATCACGAGTACGGGGTCGGCATCCGCGCGGTGCGGGAAGCGTTCGGCGCCTCGCCCATCCGGCTGCTGGTCGACGCCCACCGGCCGGTCCGCTGGCATGGCACGCCCTGGACCATCGCCGCCGTCGATGACCCGGGCGGCGGACTGCTCCGCGATCGCCGGCCCGGCATGCTCCCCGCCGCGGTCGACCGGGCCCTGGACCAGGCCGAGGCGGGGCGCTTCACCCTCCTGCTGAGCCATCGGCCGGAGGCCTTCGACCCGGCGGCCGCCCGGGGCGTCGGCCTGACCCTCGCCGGCCACACCCACGGCGGCCAGGTGGCCCTGGGCGGCCGCTCGATCCTGGCCCTCACGCGCCGGTTCCCCTATCCCTGGGGCCTCTACCGCCGCGCCGACAGCCTCCTCTACGTGACGTCCGGCGCCGGCCAGTGGCTCCCCTTCCGCCTCGGCTGCCCGGCCGAGGTGCCCATCTTCGACCTCCATCCGGCCGGATCCACCGGCTGAGCCGCCCGCGCCGCGGCCTTGGCGCAGACCCCGGCCCGCGGTATGCTTGCGGCGCCCATCCCCCGGCATCGGAGAAGACCGTGACCTTGGCGCGCCCCTACCACCTCTGTTTCGTCAACTCCATGCGGGGCTGGGGCGGTGCCGAGGTGTGGATGCACGAGACGGCGCTGGCCCTGCGCGATCGCGGCGTGGCGGTCAGCTTCGTGGCCAACCCCGGCAGCGAGTTGCACCGGCGCGCCGTCGCCGACGGGCTGCCCGTCGCCCCGCTCACGATCCGGGTCGACGGCGCGCCCTGGACCATCGTCGGACTCGCCCGACGGCTGCGCCGCCTGGGCGCCACCGCGCTCGTGGCCAACCAGACCAAGGACGTGAAGGTGGGCGCCCCGGCCGGGCGCCTGGCCGGCCTGCGGCACATCCTCTCCACGCGTGAGAGCGACTTCCCCCTCAAGGACCGCCCCGACTACCGCTGGGCCTTCCAGGTGCTGTGCACCGGCGTGCTGGTCAACAGCGAAGCCACCCGCCGCACCACCCTGGCCAGCGCTCCCTGGCTCGACCCGGCCCGGGTGCACCTGCTCTACAAGGGCATCGACATCGAGCGCTTCGCCGCCGGCCCCGTGCCGACCGGACCGTTCACCGTGGGATTCGTGGGGCAGCTCATCGGGCGCAAGGGCGTGCCCGAGCTGATGACCGCCTGGAGCGCCATCGACGCCGAGGTCCGCCCGGAGCGCCCCCGCCTGCGCCTGGCCGGCGACGGCGAACTGCGGGCCGACCTGGAGCGCTGGCGCGGCGGCCTGCGCCACCCGGACGCCGTCGAGATCCTCGGCTACGTCGAGGACGTGCCGGCGTTCTACCGCACGTTGCACCTGCTCGCGATGCCCAGCCACGCGGAGGGCTTCGGCCTCGCCGCCGCCGAGGCCCTGGCCTGCGACGTGCCGGTCGTCGCCGGCGACGCCAGCAGCCTGCCCGAGATCGTGCGCCCGGGCGAGACCGGCCTGCTCGTGCCGCCGCGCGACCCGGCGGCCCTCACCGACGCCCTGCGGATGCTCATCGACGACCCGGTCCGGGCGCGTTCCCTCGGCCTGGCCGGCGGCCGCTTCGTGCGCGCCGCCTTTCCCCGCACGCGCACCCTCGACCGCCTGCTGGCCCTGACCGGACACCCCGACCACCCGCCCGAGGAGCATCCCGCATGAAGACCCTGCGCATCGCCGCCGTCCAGACCCGCCCCGAGTTCGGCGCCGTCGACGCCAACGTGGCGGCGGCCCTCGCCCTCGTCCCGACGGGTTGCGACCTGGCCGTCCTGCCCGAACTCTTCGCCACCGGCTACCAGTTCACCTCGCCGGACGAGGTGCGCACTTTCGCCGAGGACGTGACCGGCGGTGGCTCCGCTCCCGTGTGCGAACGCCTGGCGCAGTTCGCCGGCGACACCGGCACCACCGTCGTGGCCGGCCTGGCAGAGCGGGCGGGCGACCGGCTTTTCAACGCGGCCGTCCTGGTCCGGCCCGATGGCAGCCGCGACGTCTACCGCAAGGTGCACCTCTTCCTCGACGAGAAGTCGCTCTTCACCCCGGGCGACCTGGGCTTCCCCGTCTTCGCCGCCTGCGGCACGCGCGTCGGGCTGATGATCTGCTTCGACTGGATCTTTCCCGAGGCCGCGCGCAGCCTGGCCCTGGGCGGCGCCGAACTGATCGGCCACCCCTCGAACCTGCTCCTGCCCTGGTGCCAGGCCGCCATGGTCACCCGCGCCCAGGAGAACATGGTGCCCATCGTCACGGCCAATCGCGTGGGCAGCGAGAACCGCACCGGCCGCGAGCTCACCTTCAGCGGCCGCAGCCAGATCATCGCGCGCCTCGGCGACCGCCTCGCGTCCCTCGACGCCACGGAGACCGGCGCCGCCGTCGCCGACGTGGAGATCGTCGAGCGCGACAAGCTCTTCACGGCGCGCAACGATCTCTTCGGGGATCGGCGGCCGGAGGCGTACCGTTTCTGATCCGCCCATGGGCCTTCCGTCCCGGTGCCGAGGGGCGCACCGCTCGGCGAAGAGGCAGGCCATCGGCCTGCCTCTTCTCTTCGCCAGGCTCAGACTCGCGTTGCACCCCTCGGCACCGGGACGGAAGGCGCGGCGACACGAAACGGCACGCCACCGCCCCACTTGGAAGAGATGCGTTGGGTCCGGGGAAGGTCTCAGCGGGCTGGGTCGGGCTGTCCACTCCGGGTGCCGAACAGGGAGCCGCAGGCGATCATGGGAAGGGCGCCGCCCGAAGCGCGCTGGCCGGGCCCGACGGCCGCGGTGCCCCTTCCCCGGCCCTCTTCCACCCCATCGAGGCCGTCCGGGGCTCCCGCCCCGCGGATGGGGTGCGAAACGCGAGTCTGAGTCCTCGAAGAGCAGAAGCAGGCCATGGGCCTGCTTCTGCGCCGAGCGATTCGCACCCCATCCGCGGGGCGGGAGCCTCAGACAGCCTCCGTGAGGTCGAGCCCCTTCGGCACCACCACGATCCCCGACTCGGTGACCGTGAAGAGCCGCCGGTCCTGCTCCGGATCGACGCCGATCTTGAAGCCCTCGGGGATGATCACGTCCTTGTCGATGATGGCCCGCTTGATCTCCGCGTAGCGGCCCACGTTCACGTCGTCCATGATGATCGAATCGCTGATCCGGCTGAACGAGTTGATGCGGACGCCCCGGCCGACGATGGAACGGGAGACGTGGCCGCCCGAGATGATCGAGCCGCCCCCGACGATGCTGTCCTCCACGCGCCCCGGCAGCTTGCCGTCCTCGGTGAAGCCGGCCACCGATTTGAACGGCGGCACCGGCGGCTGCCAGGCGCGGAACACCCACTTGCGGTCGTACAGGTCGAAGGGAGGCCGGCGGCTGACGAGCTCCATGGAGGTCTCGTAGTAGGAGTCGAGGGTCCCGATGTCGCGCCAGTACTTCGGCTGGTGCGTTTCCGGGTCGCG
>JAGRNP010000018.1:37738-48508 GCA_020440705.1 bacterium
GCTCCATGGAGGTCTCGTAGTAGGAGTCGAGGGTCCCGATGTCGCGCCAGTACTTCGGCTGGTGCGTTTCCGGGTCGCGGAAGGGGTAGGCGAAGACCTCGTTCATGCCCACCAGGCGGGGGATGATGTCCTTGCCGAAGTCGTGGTAGCTGTCGGACTGCTTCACGTCGCGGCAGAGTTCCTGCACGAGATCGGCGGTGGTGAACACGTACACGCCCATGTTCACCAGGCAGTGGTCGGGGTCGCCCGGGATCGTCTTCGGGTTCTGCGGCTTCTCCTCGAATCCCACGACCTGCCAGTTCTCGTCGACCTCGAGGATGCCGAACTGGTCGGCCCCCTCCTTGGGCACCACCGCGCAGCTGAGCGTCAGGCAACCGCCGTGCGACGCGTGGAACTTGAGCATCTTGCCATAGTCCATGCGGTAGATGTGGTCGCCCGAGAGGATGATCACGAAGCGCGGCTTGCGGTTCTCCAGCAGGTAGATGTTCTGGTACACGGCGTCGGCCGTGCCCTGGTACCACTTCTGGCCGACCCGGTGCTGCGGCGGGATGCGGTAGCAGAACTCGCCGTGCTCGTAGCTGAAGACGTTCCAGCCCCGCTGCAGGTGCTTGTCCAGGGAGTAGCTCTTGTACTGGGTGAGCACGTAGATCTGGCGCAGCCCGCTGTTGATGCAGTTGCTCAGGGTGAAGTCGATGATGCGGTAGGCGCCGCCGAACGGGACGGCGGGCTTGGAGCGGTCCTTGGTCAGGGGCGAGAGGCGTTCGCCCTGGCCGCCTGCGAGGATCAGCGTCAGCGCGTCACTGGCGAGGTCGCGCGTGCTCAGCGGTTCGTTGGTCAAGATTCCCCCCGGCGCCCGTGGGCGGGCGTGGTGTCCGCGGGCCGGGGCGTGGCCTTGGCGACCGCGCGCGGCGGCGGCTCCGTCCCGGCGCGGCGTGCGGCTAGTTCTCCGGCTTGACGCCGGGCTCCAGCAGTCCGGCCACCGTCTCGAGCAGTTCGGAAACGTCGGCCGACTTGGTGATGTAGGCGTCGGCCGCCCACGTCAGGTAGTTGTCGCGGTAGCTGGAGAAGGCGGTATTGAGAATGACGGGGATGCGGCGATCGCGCTCGAGGATGCGCTGCAGCGCCTCGATACCGTCCATGCCGGCCATCCGGATGTCGAGGATGACGAGATCGGGTTTCATGGTCTCCACGAACTCGAGGCCCTGCTGGGCGTTGCCCGCGGTCATGGTCTCGTAGCCGGCCCGACGCAGTTCGGTCTCGTAAAGCAACCGCAGATGAGGTTCGTCGTCGACGATCAGCACTTTGCTCATGGCCTGCTCCTGACGTAGCGATGGTCCCGGCGACGTCCCTGTCGCCCCTGCGGCCGCCCGCGGCCGCCCCTTCAATCTACCAGATCCCCGGCGCCGCGGCCACCGGTGATCACAGGCGCGCGCCGTTCTCCTCGTCCTTCGGCCGGGGCAGGATGAACGAGAATTCCGCACCGCCCTCGTCCCGGTTCCGGGCCTCGAAGACCCCGCCGTGGGCCTTGATGATCTGGGCGCAGATGGTCAGGCCGAGCCCCGATCCGGTGGGCTTGGTCGAGAAGAACGGCGTGTGCAGCTTCTGCACCAGATCGGGCGCGAAACCCGGCCCGTTGTCGGCCACCGTGACCCGCACGCCGCCCTCGACCCCGGCCGTCCGCACGCTGATCCAGCCCGGCCCGTCGAGGGCCTGCATGGCGTTGACCAGGAAGTTCTGCACCACCTGCTGGATCTCCCCCGGATTCATGTCCGACACGGCGCCGTCCGCCTGCAGGTCGAGCTCCAGCTCGATGCCCGCCTCGTCGACCCGCGGCCGGAACAGGGCCACCGCCTCGCCGACCACGTCGTCGACGGGCAGGGGCTGCCGCAGCAACTTCGGCGGCCGGATGAAGTCGAGCAGGTCGCCGATGATGCGCTCCATGCGCGCGACCTCCTCGACGATGATCGTCGCGGCGACCCGGTTCGGATCGCCGGCCTCGATGCTGCGCGTCAGGCTGCGGGCGAAGCCGCCGATGGCCACCAGCGGATTGCGCAGCTCGTGGGCGACGATGGCGCTGGTCTCGCCCATGACGCTCAGGCGCTCCATCTTCAGCAGCGTCTCCTGGTCCTCGCGCTGCCGCGCGTGGGCCGCGTGCAGGTCGTTCAGGCGCTGCTCGAGCTCGGTGTACAGGCGGCTGTTCTCGATGGCGCCGGCGCTCTGGTTGGCGAACATCTGCAGGAACTCGAGATCGAGCTCGGTGATGGCCGTGCCCGAGATGGCGTTGTCCGCCACGATGACCCCCACCGGCCCGCGCCGCGTGCTCATGGGCGCGATGGCGAACTCCCGGCAGCCCAGCCATTCGCGCAGCTGGTCGGCGCCCGCCTCGTCCATGTCGCCGGTGATGCCCCGCACGTGGCCGGTGCGCATGGTCCGCACCAGGATGTGCGCCTCGTTCTCCAGCGGGATGCGCATGTTGCGCACGATCTCGTTCACGGCCACGTCGGTCTGCTTCACGCTCTTGTCGTAGCCGGTGATCATCTCGAACAGGTCGCCCGACTGGTTCGCCAGGTCGTTCCAGATGCGCGCCGCCTCGTCGGCGTTGCTCGGCCCGATGGCCATCTCGCCCTGCAGCGAGTCCTTCCGCCCGTCGACCAGCAGCAGGAAGGCCCGGTTGAAGCGCAGCCCCTGGCCCGCGGTCATGCAGACGAGCACCGCCTGCAGGATCTGCTCCAGGTCGAGCTGGGCCCCGTAGAGCGCCTCGCTGACCTGGTTCATCAGGGAGAGCTTCGCCAGCCGCGCCGCGCGCAGCTCGTCGTCGTGCTCGCGGTCGCGCATGCTGCGCAGCTGCAGCACGGCCAGATGGGCCTCACTCTTGCCACCCGGCAGGTCGGCGCCGGGCCGGAAGCGGCTGCACCGGATCTCCACCGGCCGCACGGTCTCGGCTTCGGCCGCGGCCAGTTCGAGCGGGATCGTGCTGTGCGGATGGCCGTAGCGTCCGGCGATCTGGGCCCGCAGCGCGTTCGGGTCGTTGAAGCGATCGGCCACGTTGGCGCCGACGAGCTCTTCCCGCGGGGTCGCGAAAAAGGCCCCCGCTCCCCGGCTCGCCTCCAGCACCCGCCCCTTGGCATCGACCAGCAGCAGGGCCATGTCGGCCTGCCGGAAGCTGTCCCAGACGAGGTCGCCCGGCAGCCGCTCCGTGGGTGTTCCTTCGCCGTTCATGACGTCTCCCCGCTCGCGCCGAGGGCATCGGCGTACAGCTCCTCGTAGGCGGCCGCGGCCCCCTCCCAACCGAAGTCGCAGGCCATGCCCCGGGCCACCAGCGCCGACCACGCGGCCGCGTCGTCCCTCACGGCGGCGGCGCGGCGCAAGGTCGCCAGCAGATCGTCCGGCCGGGCCTCCGTGAAGACGAAGCCCGTGCCACCCGGTTCGCCGGCGTCGACCACGGTGTCGGCGAGGCCTCCGGTGCGGCGCACCACCGGCGGCGTGCCGTACTTCAGGGCGTACATCTGCGACAGGCCGCACGGCTCGAAGGCGCTCGGCATGAGGAACAGGTCGCTGCCGGCGTAGATGCGGTGGGCCAGGGCCTCGTTGAACTCGCGGCAGAAGGCCACCTTGTCCGGATGCCGGGCCGCCACCGCGTCCAGCGCGTCGTGCAGGCGGGCCTCGCCCGTGCCCAGGATGGCGAATGCCCAGCCGTCGTCCGCCAGCCGGTCCAGCAGGGGCAGCAGCAGGTCGACCCCCTTCTGCTGCACGAGGCGGCCCACGAATCCGCACACGGGTCGACCGTCGCCGGGCGCGAGGGCCAGTTCCTCCAGGAGCCCCGCCCGGCACTTCGCCTTGCCCGCCAGGCGCCCCGGCCCGTAGGTCGCGGGCAGGTCGCCATCGACGGACGGATCCCACACCGCGTAGTCGGCCCCGTTGAGGATGCCCCCGTACGCCGCGCCCCGCCCGGCGAGCACACCCTCGAGGCCGCAGCCGAATTCCCGCGTGCTGCGGGTCTCCTCGGCGTAGGTCGGGCTGACGGTGTTCACCCGGTCGGCGGCCAGGATGCCGCCCTTCAGCAGGTTCAGCTGCCCGTGGAACTCGAGCAGCCCCGGGAACTGGGCCGCCTGGCCGGGCAGGCCCAGCACGTCGGTCTCCCCGGCCGGATGGGCCTCCTGATGAGCCAGGTTGTGGATCGTCAGCACCGTGGCCGCCGGGCCCGGCAGGCCGCGACCGGCGTACCACTGGCGGCGGTAGACGAGGGCCGGCACGGCCAGGGCGTCGTGGGCGTGCAGCACGTCGACGGGCCACTCCAGCAGGCGCGGCAGCAGCAGGGCCGCCTGCCCCAGCAGGGCGCCCCGGGCCAGGGAGTCGGGGAAGCCCACGCCGTCGTCGTCGGTGTAGATCCCCGGCCGCCCGAAGAGGCTTTCGCAGGACACGAGCAGCACCTTCCGGGCCCCGCGGCCGTTGCCCTGACGCCAGAAGCGCACGTCGTGCACACGCTGACCGACCCGCACCGCGAGCGGCGGCAGCCCCTTGACGAGCTGCAGGTCGGCCCGCGCCGGATCGAGGTGACCGTACAGGGGCATCACCACGCGCACGTCGTGCCGCCGCGCGGCCAGGGCCCGCGACAGGGCGTCGACCACGTCGCCGAGGCCGCCGGCCTTGGCCAGCCCGGCCAGTTCGGTGCTGATCATCATCACGTTCATGGGTTCTTCCCGTCGCTGCGCAGCGCCGCCGCCACGTCCTCGGGGCGCACGGCGTTGATGGTGTAGCCGGTGCCCACCTCGAAGCCGGCGGGACGGCTCAGGCGCGGCAGCACCTCCAGGTGCCAGTGGTAGGCGCCGTCGCCCTCGTCTTCGCCAGCGGCATCCACGGCGGCGCTGTGGATCACGATGTTCAGGGAGCAGTCGCCGTGCCGTTTCGCGAGCCCCCGCAGGGCCGGCACGAGCAGGGTGCCCAGCCCCACGAGCTCCGAGTCGGTGGCCTGGTTCAGGGATGCGCCGTGCCGGCGCGGGACGAACAGCAGCTCCCAGGGGAAGCGGCTCGCCCAGGGGGCCATCGCCAGCCAGGCGGCGTTGGCTCCCACGAGCCGCGCGCCGTCCCGCTCCTCGGCGGTCGCGAGTTCACACAGGAGACAGGTGCCGTGAGCGGCCCGGTGGCGGGCGAATCCCTCGGCCTTGCCCACCGCGAGCAGGGGCACTTCGGGCGCCCCGATGATCTGCATGTGCGGGTGCACGAGCGTGGCGCCCGCCTCGGGCCCGTGGTTGCAGAAGGGCGAGACGTAGCGCACGTCCGGATGGCGCGCGAAGACCCGCGACCGGTCGCGGAGCACGCCGAGCAGCTCGGTCCAGGCCCCGGGAGCCAGGGTGTGCGGAGCCGCCGCATGATCGGGCGAGTAGGCGACCACCTCGTGGTGCCCGATACCCGCACGGCCGGCGGCCGGCCGACCGCCCAGCAGCGGCCCGGTGGCGGCGTCGGGCGGCGCGTCGGCGGGCACCAGGGCCGGGAACATGTTGCGGAAGACCCGCATCCGCCAGCCCGGGCCGTCGGCCGACGCTCCCGCGGGCCGGCCGAGGGCCAGGATCTCCGGCGTCGTCTCGCTCTCGTGGCCGGGACAGAAGGGGCAGCGATCGGCGCCGGAGGTGTCCCTCTGGCGGAGGGGATACTCGTTCGGGCGCCGGCTGCGGTCGGCGGCGAAGATCACCCAGCGTCCGGTCAGGGGATCCTGCCTGAGCATGGTCATGTCCTGCGGAACCTTTCCCGAAAAAAAATGCACGGAACGGGGAACCTTGGCCGATCCGGTGCGTAGGATACACCGAACCAAGGACATCAGCCAAGCCGCATCCCCCCCCGCGGCAGTTGAAGGTTCGGGCGAGAGTGAGAAAGCCCTTACGGGCGAGAGCGGAAGAGCGGGCCTCCGGCGAAGGGCCCGCTTTTTCGTGCCCGCAGGCCGCGCCCGCGCGGGCGACGATCAGAGGGCGTGGACCGCGAGGCCGCCCGCCGCCAGCAGCCCGTCGACATAGGCCCCCATGGTCAGGAAATTCCCTTCCGCCAACAACTTCTCCAGCTTCCGCGGCGCCGAGTCCTGCCCCCCCTGGCTGCGCAGGCTCGTGGCCGCGCTCTGCCCCGCCTGGGGCCGGAAGTCGTCCAGTTCCCACGGATGCAGATAGATGATGCAGGGCTGACCCTGGCGCCGGGCCATGGCCTTCAGGAAGCGGAACGCCGGCCAGGGCAGCAGCCGCATGTAGCCGCCGCCGGAGAACGGCACGTTCTGCCCCACGACCCGCCAGGTGGGCATCGGCACCACCGTCAGGGCATCGGCGGCCCCGGACAGACGGAACGGACGCCGCGGCGAGTGCGGCTGCCCGTAGCGGGGGTGCCGCACGGGGAAGATGGAGCTGTCGTAGCGGAACCCCATGTCCGCCACCAGGCGCAGGTAGCCGTGGACGGGCGGGGTGATCGAGAAGCTCGGGGCCCGGTAGCCCGCCACGCGGTCGATCCCGGCCCGGGCCAGGGCCGCCAGCGCCCGTTCGGTGTCGGCCCGGAAGGCGTCGGCGGTGAGTTTGAAGACTTCGGGATGGGCGTAGCTGTGGCAGCCGATCTCGTGGCCGCGGCGGGCGATCTCGGCGATCAGGTCGGGATGCCGCTCGGCCGTCCAGCCCAGGACGAAGAAGGTGGCCCGGACACCGCTGCGGTCGAGCAGGTCGAGCACGCGCAGGGTCCCGACCTCGACCCGCTGTTCCTGGCCGTCCCACGTTTCCGGCGGCACGTGGTCCAGGTAGTTGTGGCCGTGGAACCACTCCTCCACGTCGATGGTCAGGATGTTCCCCGTGAAGGGCGCGGCGGTGCTCATGGGCCCTCCCGGCGGGCGCGGATGGCGAACTGCAGGTAGCGCATGTCGGCCCAGCGGCCGAGGGTGAGCAGGTTCACCAGCTTGAACTTCGCCGAACCGGTCGGATTGATGCCCATGACCGACTCGACGGCGAAGCCGGCCTCGGCGAAGAGGCGCTCCATGCTGGCCCGCGTGAAGAAGCGCAGGTGCGTGCGGTCGAGGATGCCCTCGTCGGTGTAGTCCCAGCGGCCCCGCACCACCACGTCCCACAGGTGGGGAAAGTGGCGCACGTTGGGGATCGAGGCCACTGCGCACCCCCCGGCGACCAGCAGCGGGGCCATGGCCGCCAGCAGCGCGCCCGGATCGAGCACGTGCTCGAGGACGTCGTTGAAGACGACCGCGTCGAAGTGGCCGGCCGGCAGGTCGGCGGCCAGGGCGGCGGCGTCGCCGATCAGCACCCGGTCGAGCACCGCGGCCGCCCGGGTGCCGGCTTCCGGATCCATCTCCAGGCCCCAGATCTCGAGGGACTCGCCGCGCTCGCGCCAGGCGGACTTGAGCCCGGCCCCGAACGCCCCCGCGCCACAACCCACGTCGAGCACGCGCCGGGCCGTCGCCGGCACCTGGGCGATCATCTCGCGGCGGGGCCGACCGTAGTAGGCCGCGGGCTTGTCCGGGCGGATGGCGGTCACGGGGTGCCGTCCTGCTGGGCGCCGGGAAGGCGCGGGTCGCTGCCCTGGGCGCGGGCCGCCTGGAGCAGCCGCTCCAGATCGCCGACCGCGCCCACGATGATCAGCCGGTCGCCCACCCCCAGGGGGCGTCCCGGATCGGGCATGTCGTTGCGCCAGCCGCCCAGCAGGTCGCGCTGCTGCACCGCCAGCACCGAGATGTTGAACTGCGGCCGCAGGGCCAGTTCCTGCAGGGTGCGGCCGAGCCAGCCCTCGGGCGGCGTGAACAGCTGCACCTTGTACTCCTCCGGCAGCTCCACGCAGTCGTGCATGCGGGCTTCGCCGGTCACGAGGTTGATGCCCATGTCCTGGTGATGCAGCACCTCGCGGTTGTAGACCTCGAAGATGGCGCGCCGCGTGATGATGCCCACCAGCACCGGGTGGTCCGGATTATAGAGTACGGGCAGATCGGCCGTGTCGCGATGCCCGAGGGCGATGAGGCAGTCCTCCAGGTTGTCCTGGCGGTAGACGACGTCGGGCACCGGGGTGGCGATGTCGGCGGCGATGACGACCTGGTCGAGGCTGCGCTCGTGCAGCAGTTCCTTGACGTCGTGGATGGAGATGCGTCCGGTCAGGCGGCCGTCGTCGTCGGTCACGTAGAAGTGCTCCTCGCGGTGGGCGAGGAAGAGGTTGAGCACGTGGTCGAGCCCCTGGCGCTGGGGGATCGCCTGCGGGTTGACCTCCATGATGTCCTCGACGTGGTACTCGCGCAGGATCGCCGACTCGCGACCGAAGACCAGGTCCTGGCCGCGCTGGGCGAACTTCAGGGTGAAGATGGTCTCCTTCATGATCGCGCGGTAGACCAGGGCGGCGCCGATGCTGGCGAGCATCAGGGGCAGGATGACCGTGTACTGGCCGGTCATCTCGAAGAGGATGAGGATGGCCGTCAGGGGCGCGCCCGTGGCCGAGCCGACGATGGCGCACATGCCCACCATGGCGAACGTGCCCACGGCGCCGTGACTGCCGGGCACGAGAAGCTCGACCAGCGCGCCGAAGGCCCCGCCGAGCATGCCGCCGAGAAAGAGCCCGGGCGCGAAGATGCCGCCCGAGAAGCCGCTGCCGAGGGTGAGGTTCACCGCCACCAGCTTGACGACCACGAGCAGGGCCATGGTGCCCAGGACCATGCGACCGTCGAGGGCCTCGACCATGGACTCGTAGCCCACGCCGTACACCTGCGGGAAGACGAGGAAGAGCAGCCCCAGGAGGACGCCGCCGATGGCCGGCTTCAGCCAGTCGGGCAGGCGCACGCGGTCGATGGCGTTCTCGGTGGCGTACAGCGTGCGCACGTACACCACGGCCACCAGGCCGGACAGGAGCCCGAGCACGAGGTACAGGGGCAGTTCGTAGGGCCCGGCCACCGTGAACTCCGGCACCGGGAAGGCGGGCGTGTCGCCGAGGAATTCGCGGCTGATGGCCGTCGCCACCACGCTGGCCACGATGATCGGGCTGAAGGTGACCACGGCGAAGTCGCGCGTGAGGATCTCCAGGGCGAAGAAGGCGCCGGCGATGGGCGCGTTGAACGTGGCCGCGATGCCGGCCGCCGCGCCGCAGCCGATGAGCGTGCGCAGGCGCTGGGGCGAGAAGCGGAGCAGCTGTCCGAGGGTGCTGCCCAATCCGGCCCCGATCTGGACGATGGGCCCTTCGCGGCCCACCGAGCCGCCGAAGGCGATCGTGATGGCGCTGGCGACGATCTTCACCGCCGCGACCGCCGGCCGGATGACGCCCTTCTTGAAGAGCATCGCGTTGAGCACCTCGGGCACGCCGTGGCCCTTGGCCTCGCGGGCGAAGAAGTACACCAGGGGCCCGACCACGAGCCCCCCGGCCACCGGCAGCAGGACGGTCTTCCAGGCAGGCACATCGGCCAGCAGGGCCACCGTGTGCTCGCCCGGCCCGATGGACAGGGTCTGGAAGAAGTTCACGAGGAAGCGGAAGAGGATCGCCCCGAAGCCGCCCATGACGCCGACGACGATGGCGACGACCACCATGATGGTCGTCTCGTCGGGGCTGAAACGCTCGACGAGCGCGAAAAGGGCGCGGCGCACCCGGTTGAAGCCGGGGCCGCGGCGGGTGTCGTCGGACATGGTCGCTCCAGGGTCGGGATGACGGTTGGCAATAGTGGGGAGCGGACCGGACCAAGTCAATCGGGAATGGGCTCAGAAGATGGACTGGCCCGTCCGGGTGGTCAGCCACTCCAGGGCCAGCGTGCCCACCAGCGAGTTCCCGCTCGCGTCGAGGCCCGGCGCCCAGACCGCCGCGCTGAAGTGGCCCGGCATCACGGCCAGGATGCCCCCGCCCACGCCGCTCTTGCCCGGCAGCCCCACCCGGTAGGCGAAGTCGCCCACGCTGTCGTAGGTGCCGCAGGTGAGCATGAGCGAGTTGAGGTACTTGGCGCGGTTGGGGCTGATGAGCGGCGCGGCGCCGCCGAGGGGCGTGCCGTGGTTCATGAGATAGGTGCCGGCCCGGGCCAGGTCGCCGACGGTCATCTCCAGGGCGCAGAGGCGGAAGTAGGCGTCGAGCACGGTGCCGACCGGATGGTCCAGCCGCCCGAAGCTCTTGAGGAAGTTCGCCAGCGACGCGTTGCGGAATCCCCACTCCGCCTCGGATGCGGCCACGTCCGGATTCACGCCGACGTCCGGGCTGCCGGAGAGCTCGCGCAGGAGCGCCGTGACGGTGCCCACGGGGTCGGGATCGAAACCCAGGACCGCATCGACCACGACCAGCGCCCCCGCATTGATGAACGGGTTGCGCGGCTTGCCGTCCTCGTACTCCAGGTGCACGAGGGAGTTGAAGGCCGATCCGCTCGGCTCGCGACCCACGCGCTGCCACAGGTCCGGGCCGAGATGTTTCAGCGCCAGGGTGAGCGTGAAGAGCTTGGCGATGCTCTGGATCGAGAACGGCACCGCGGCGTCGCCGCAGGCGTGCAGCCGCCCGGACGCGTCGACGAGGGCCATGCCGAAGCGGTCGGCGGGCACGCGGGCCAGTTCGGGAATGTAGTCGGCCACCCGGCCCTCGCCCCGATGGGGCTGCAGGTCGTCGTGGATCCCGGCCAGGATGGCGCTGTAGTCCATCATTTCTCCTCCGGCGGCGCGGCCGCGGTGCTGTCGGCGGCCTGGCCCAGGACGAACCCGATGCCGGCGTGGACCAGGTCCACGCCCGGGGGCAGGGCGGCCGCATCGTCCGCCAAGTAGAGCACCGGCCCGGTTCCGCGCAACCCGGCATGATCGAAGG